>NZ_JBYSYC010000042.1:0-78075 GCF_058782875.1 Cupriavidus sp. FW305-F7
GCAAGTAAGGACGGCGATGCTGGCTGCGCGATTTCGCGTACTGCTCGCATGTCGCGTTGACCGTACCGGAATGGATGCCGAGTTCCTTGCTGCTGCCCGTGGTCAGCACGTTCAGATCGAACCCGCTCGGCCACGTCTTCCCCCATTTGAGCGCGTGCTTCTGCGTGTCATTGCAGAAGTTCCAGACGTAGTTCACCGCGCGGCTCTGCTTGTTGAGCAGGCCGTTGAGCGACTTCACCCGGTAGCGGTAGACACGAATCATGCCGCTCATTCTAACGTGGGAATGCCGCCTCTCGGCGGCGCTCCTTTCACTCCCCGCCTTGAATGGCGAGGTTTCTCGGAGCAAATCTGATGAAAGGGATACGAGAGACGTTGGGTGTGGCATGAGGTGGGTGATCGCGCAAAGCGGGGTGAGGCCATGAAGCACTGGCTACTTGATTTGCTGACTTCCATCGATGGTGTGCATAGCGAGCAGGCGATCTTCGAAGCCATACTGCGCGTGGCGGTGAAGCTCGAGTTCGAGTATTGCGCGTACGGGCTGCGCACACCCTGGCCAGTGTCGAGACCCGAGACACTGATGCGGAATAACTATCCCGCCATCTGGCAGGAGCGTTACGCGCGCAACCGCTATCTGGAGATCGATCCCACGATCGCGCGCGGCGAGCAATCCGACACCCCTTTCGTATGGACGCCGAGAATGTTTGCGCGGGTGCCCGCCTTCTGGGAAGAAGCGCAGGGCGCTGGCCTGCGTGTGGGGTGGGCCCAATCCTGCTTTAGCGGCGCCTCGCAGGGCGGCATGTTCACCGTGGCGCGGTCGGCGACGCCGTTAGCGGACGAGGAGCGTGCGTACAAGGAAGCGGAGTTGCGCGGGCTGACGGCCATTGCCCATCTGCGCCTATCGGAAGTGATGCTGCCCGACCACTTCGCCCAGCGGGCCGGGGCTCTGACGAGCCGGGAGATCGAGGTGCTCAAGTGGACGGCCGATGGGAAGACCACGCTCGAGATTGCCGATCTGCTCTCATTGTCGGAATGCACCGTGCGCTTCCACATCCGCAACATTATCACCAAGCTCAACGTGCCCAACAAGACCGCGGCGGCTGTCTATGCGGCCATGAGCGGCATGCTCAGCTGACTCGTAGCACGACAGGGTGCGATTCCTGATCTGAAAGACCTGTCAATTCTGCTGGTCGTCGCGCACCACCGGTGCAGCATCCCATGCAATCTGATGTAGCGCCCAACTCGCCCGATGCTGACACGCGACGCAGGTGCGGTGAGAAATATCGTCCCGGAACTTACCAGCATACCTCTCAGTTCTGAAGGTTGTCGAAGGGCCGGGCGAGGCTTCCAATTCAGGCATCCCCCGCCCGTTAGCCTAGTTGGCCCATCAGAAGCATCATGAAGCTGAAGGTTTGTGTTGGCATCATCGCTGCATGGATTGCGCTGTGCGTCGCCATCGGCGGCTTGTTCGCCCTCGTTGCGAAGTTGCTTGAGCAGTCTTGAGCCCTCGACAGGCGCGGATCCCCTTGCGCGAGAGGCTATCGCACACGCGGGCGGCGGTTGCGCCTGGCGCTCGGGATCCTGGCGGCGTGGTTTGCGCCCCCCTCGCGCTGGAAGGCTGTCCGATGGATGCGTCATCGACGGGCGCGGCGGCCCTTCACGTTTCCGGCCACGGTGGGGAAGCCGGTTGCTCACCAGCGAATTCACCTACATACCTGTCAGTTTGGATGGTTGCCGAAGAGTACGATGAGGCGATCTAATCGCGGCATGTCACAGCAATGAAAGGCCCGCGTATCTCGAAGGGACGGCAGCCGGCGATGACGGCTGAGGTTGCATGGAGTCGGCGCCCGGGCTTCCATCGTCCATCGAACCGCCTCTGCGGATGTAGTGTCCCCATGAAGATCATGTCGCTTCGCTATCGCTCCCGGGTCATCGGCGCCGCTGTTTGCGCCACGATACTGACCATCGCGCTGTGCCAGCTCGCCTGTACGAAGCCCTCTCCATATACCACGGCGCCAGTCGAACGCAAGGATCTCGAACTGGCGGTGTTGGCGGTGGGCTCGCTCCAGCCATCCCAGCAGGTCAAGGTGGGCGCCCAGGTGGATGGGCAGATCAAGGCGTTGAAGGTCGAGCTTGGCGACAAGGTAATTAAGGGACAGCTGCTCGCGGAGATCGATTCGGTACCGGCACACAACGAACTGCGCCAGAAGATCGCCAATGAAAAGGAACTGGTCGCGCAAAGACAGGAGACTGTCGCGACGCTGGCAAAAGCCGAGCCGGCGTTGAATCGTCAGCGCAATTTGCTAGCTATCGACGCCTCCTCGCGGCAAGACTTCGAGGCGGCGAGAGCCCTGGTCGACGAGCAGCGGGCACGGCTCACCGCGCTTGATGCGAGGATCGAAGGCGCTCATGCCGAGGTGGAGATTGCGCGCGCGAACCTGGGCTACACGCAGATTGTCGCGCCAAGGAATGGCGAAGTGGTAGCCATCGTCACCCAGGAGGGCCAGACCGTCATTGCCAGCCAACAGGCGCCGGAGATCCTCAGACTGGCCGATATGGACTCGATGACCGTCAGAGCGCAAGTCTCCGAGGCGGATGTGGTCCGCCTGCGCCCGGGACAAACTGCCTACTTCACAATCCTGGGCGACCCGGACAAACGCTATTACGGAAAGATCCGGGCCATCGAGCCGGTGCCTCAGGGCTTCCTGGATCCGCCCGGCGCCACCCCGGGCACGAACAGTGGACAATCGTCCAAGCCAGGCGCCGCAGTCTTCTACAACGCGCTATTCGAGGTACCGAATGCCGACCGGCGCCTGCGCATCTCCATGACCGCGCAGGTGAGCGTGCTGATCGCGACCGTGCGTCAGGTACTTAGCATCCCGGTGGCCGCGCTGGGCGAGCAGATCGCCGATGGTCGCCATCTGGTGCGCGTGATCGGTCGCGACGAGCGCGTCGTCGAGCGCGCGGTCTACGTTGGTCTGAACAACAATGTGAACGTGGAGGTGCGCAAGGGTCTGGCGCAGGGCGAACGCGTTGTGACGGGCATGGCCGAACCCACCGCCACGACGAGCTGAAGGTGAATGCCCCCCTGCTGCAGTTGACGAACGTGACGCGCCGGTTTCCTTCCTGGGACCGCGACGTGGTCGTGCTCAAGGACATCAACCTGTCGATCGATGCCGGCGAATTCGTGGCCATTGTGGGTGCATCGGGCTCCGGCAAGTCGACGTTGATGAATATCCTGGGCTGCCTGGACCAACCGAGTTCGGGCAGCTACCGTATCAATGGGCGGGAAATCGGTGACCTCGGTCACGACGAGCTTGCCTATCTGCGGCGACAGCGGTTCGGCTTCATTTTCCAGCGCTACCAACTGCTGACGTACCTCGATGCATCGGCCAACGTCCAGATGCCCGCGGTCTACACCGGCGCCGGGCAACGCGCAAGGCAGGCGCGTGCCCTCGAACTCCTCGGGCAACTGGGGCTCGGAGAGCGTGCCAATCACAGGCCAGGCCAATTGTCGGGCGGCCAGCAACAGCGTGTCAGCATTGCACGGGCGTTGATGAATGGGGCAGACGTCATCCTTGCGGACGAGCCAACGGGTGCGCTCGACTCCTCGAGTGGCCAGCAAGTGATGGAAACCCTTCGGGATCTGAATGCACGCGGCCGCACCGTGATCGTCATCACGCATGATCCCGGCGTCGCCGCGCATGCAAGCCGTGTCATCGAACTGCGTGACGGCGAGTTGGTCGCGGACTCGCGACAGTACGCCATCCCTCGGGATGGAATCTCTCCTGACAACGCGAGCGCGACGGCGTCACCCGGCCGGGCAGCCCGGCCCGCCGCGTGCACTGAACCGTTGCTCGGGGATAACGATACGCCGCGTAGCTTTATCGAGGCGCTGCGCCTGGCGTCGCAATCGATGGTGGCTCGGCGGTTGAGGACGATACTCACAACGCTTGGCATCACGATCGGTATCGCATCCGTCGTAGCGATCGCATGGATCGGAGAAGCCGCCAAGCGGCAAGCGCTCGAATCATTTGGCAGTATCGGGACGAATGTCATTCACGTCTATTCAGGTCGGGACTGGGGCGATCCCCGGGCGTCGGAGATCCAGACGCTTGTACCGGCCGACGCGGCCGCCCTGGCAGAGCAGGCATTCGTCGACGATGCGACGCCTGAAACTCCGCAGGGCGCCACCGTACGTTACCGGGGCGTCGACGCCTTGGCGGATGTCATAGGGGTGAGTGCGAACTACGCCCGGATGTACGGGGCAAGGCTTGTCGAGGGGGCATGGTTCGGACAAGCCGCCGTGCAGCGCCGCGCGCAGGTCGTGGTCATCGACGAAGTGGCGCGCCGCAAGCTGTTCCCGGCTGCCGGGAGCGCGCTGGGAAAGATCATCCTGATCGACAACGTGCCATGCGTGGTGGTCGGCGTTGCCGTCGTGAACGCGGGCATGCTCCTGAACCCTCGGCAATTGAACGTGTGGTTACCCTATACCACCGCCAGTGACCGGCTCTTTGGCCGTCAGCACGTGGAACGGATCATCGTACGCGGTCACGAACGCATTCCTGCGAAGGTGGTCGAGGAGGGGGTCGAGAAGATCCTCACGCTGCGCCACCGTACGAAGGATTTCATGACAATCAACCTTGACGAAGTCGCCAAGAGGAGGCAGAAGGCCCAAGGCGTGCTGACGCGCATGTTGCTGACCGTCTCCGTGATCTCGCTGATTGTCGGCGGGATAGGCGTGATGAACATCATGCTCGTTTCCGTCGCGGAGCGCACCCAGGAAATCGGCATCAGGATGGCCGTCGGTGCAAGACAGCGGGACATCCTGATGCAGTTCCTCTGCGAGGCGGTGATGGTGTGCCTGCTGGGTGCCGCGCTCGGAATCGGACTTGCGCTGCTGGTGGGCCTGATCCTCCCGTGGCTCGGGCAGCAGACGAGGATGGCATTTACCCTCGGGCCTGTCGTGGTGGCAACGCTATGCTCGACGCTGGTTGGCATCGTGTTCGGCTATTTCCCTGCCCGGAACGCCGCCCGCCTGAACCCGGTCGACGCGCTTGCCCGCGAGTGAGACGACGCCATGCCGACATACACATCAAGGCGGCGACGCGGATCGTGCTGGGTGGGCGCCGCGTGCCTCGCCGCATCGTTGGCAGGCTGCTTGCCGGCCAGCCAATATCTCACTCCTGCCGTGGAAATCCCGACGCAATGGAACCAGTACGGAGACGGTGGCGACGCACAGACGCGCACCCGTGAGCTGGGGGCTGGCGCACCGTCCGAAACGGTGCCGTACGATTGGTGGCGAGCTTTCGGAGATGCCAATCTGGATCAATTGGTGGAGGACGTGCTGGTTGTCAACAGCCAGCTGGTGGCTGCGGCGATCCGTATTCATCAGGCCCGGTTGCAGGCCGGCATTGCGGCGAGCAATGCATATCCAAGAATCTCCTCCGGGCTAGGGCTCAACGCCGGTCGCGAAACCGGTTCGCTCCGGGTTCAGGGCGATTATTCCGTTTCGCTCAGCTACGAGCTGGATCTCTGGGGCAAGCTGGCGGCCGAGCGCGACGCCGAGCGCTGGGCCGCAAGGGCCGCAGAGGCAGAACGTGAAGCGATCAGAATGACCCTCATCGGGGACACGGCGAAGCACTACTGGCAGATCGGCTATCTGAATCATGAGCTCGTCCGCAACGAGGCGGATATTGCCAATGCACAGAGGACGCTCGCCATCGTGCGGGGCCGGCATGAGGCCGGCGCCGCGCATGGCCTGGACGTCGTACGCGCCGAGCAAGGTGTGGCGACGCTGGATGCGCTGAGGCTGAACCTGCTGGCGCAGCGCACGCGGCATCGGAATGACCTCGCGATCCTGCTGGACCGCCCGCCACAGGGCTGGCTGCACGAACCTGTGCATCTGCCCGAAGGGCACTTGCCAGGCGTACCCGATTCCCTGCCCGCGGATCTGTTAAGCCGTCGCCCCGACCTGCGCAAGGCCGAATTCGAGTTGCGCCAGTTGCTTGCGAAAATCAACCAGGCCCGTGCGGAGCTGTATCCCACTTTTTCGCTCACCGGTAAGGCTGGGCGCTCCAGCGCCAGCCTCGTGGGTCTGCTGTCGAACCCGATTGACGGGATTGGACTAGGCGTTGTGCTGCCGTTGCTCGACTGGGGGATGCGGCAGCGAGGGGTAGAGGTGTCGCGCGACGAATACGAAGCCAACGTCGCCGAGTTCAGGAAAACGTGGTACACGGCGCTCGCCGAGGTTGATTCCGCCTTGTCGGGGCGCTGGCAGCTCGAGCAGCAGAAGTCCCTGCATGCCCTATCGTTGGAGCGGGCCCAGCGCGCAGAAGGCCTGGCTCGCGCTCGCTTTGTGGCAGGGCTGTCCGACGTGCAACCCTGGCTTGACGAGCAAAAACAGGTGCGCCAACTGCAGGGCGCTTGCGCGAAGAATCGCCTGGACCGATTGAACAATATGGTCACGCTGTACAAGGCGCTAGGCGGTGGTGCGTAGGTTGGCACTGCTGAGTAAGCCCAAAATACGATCCTCATGCCGAAGGGGATCCCTTCTATGTCAATTTGGGTCGAAGATCCCTACGTTTCGGTAAAGTGTCAATATCGTGTCGCCTTCATCTTTCTATTGCTGTTATTTTGTGATTGGCGTGCAGTCGCTGAAGAGTTGGTGGTGCGCACTCTTACTGCGCACCACCCGTAGTACGTGCCTGAGTCCTGTGGTCAGCTGTTCCTGGAGCACGCACGGCGCATCCTCGCTGCTGTAGAGCAGGCGCGAGACAGGGTACAGGCAGTCGCTAATGGGCTTCACGGCCAATTGCGCATCGTCTTGTCGGACTGTAGCGCTCGATCACGCCTACCCCCGTTGCTCGCGTTGTGCGGCAGGAAGAACTGGAGGTTGAGGTGCGACTGTTCGAAGCGCCGTTGTCTCAGCTGATCAGGGGACTGCACGATGGTCAATACGACGTCGGACTCTCTCTATCCAACGAAGTTGACGATGGCACCTCCTGCACATCCCCTTTGGAGCGAGCCCCTGGTGGTAGCGGTGCCGCCGCGCCATCCGTTGCTTGCCTATAGATATATCCTGCCGGAGGAGCTACTGCGCTATCCGTTGGTGCTCTTCGATTCCCAAGCATGCGAGGGGCATGCTCGTCTGGTCAACCTTAACCATAACTTCCGAGGAGATATCCGTGAAACGTTGGACCCCGTTTGCTCTGACGCTGTGTTCGGGCACCGTCTTGGCGCAGGCCCAGCCCGCTGTGCCGGCTGATGACATGAATGCGTTTGCTGCCGTGCAAACCGCCTACTCGTGCGAGGAGGCCGACAAGATCAAGTTCAGCAAGGACGCCTACCTCGCCTTGGACCCGACCGAGCGCGTGTTCTTGGACGCCACGTGGCAGAGCTGCCAGACGCCCAAGGAACAAGATGGCAAAGGATGTGGTCACCAACATCCCGCTGGTGTCGAAGGCGGATAAGGACAACATCAAGAAGGTCATCGACAAGGCTACTGGCGTGCCCTCGGTCAAGATCGACAAGAAGAACGTCGAAGTGCAGGCCGGCGGCGTGAAGGTCAGCGTCAAGAAGCCGAAAGTCACCATCAAGAAGCCCAAGATCACGCTGTGAGGGTCTAGCCGCCTTGGCCGCGCCAAAGGTGTTGATCCGCTGCTAGACGATGCATGATCGTCTGCAGAAGGAACAAAGTTCAGCTGTGGTGGCTGGCAGGCGGCCGGATGCTCGTTGCCTGTAGTCTAATGGGCCGGCGGCGGGCAGTCCAAATCTTCCAAAGCATGGGCGGGAAGCCGGCGAGGAGTGCCAATCCTTAATTTCATGATGATGAAATTATGAAGTTAGAGAACGGTGCAATGGATGGGGAGATCACCGCCTACGCGTTTGCCTCATTGCGACCCGTTGCGGCCATATAAACGCCGGCGCTTCAGTGACCACAATCCTCTTCATATGCGACGCTCGGAAAAACTGATAACGAGCACCTAACTCGCACGTCCCTGTTTGCAAGCTAACGGAACGAGACTTTCCGGCATGCAGTGGAACTGCCCAGGAGCCCCAAGCACTAATTCTCCTTGCCAGCCGTTGGCGCAAGAACTCGATAAAGCGCAGAGTTTTCGCAGGTAGCAAGCGGGCTTCGGTCAGCGCATAGACCGGGGCCGAACTTGTCTGCCACTCGGGCAGAATTCTTCGCAGGCGACCCGCCGCCAAATCTTCCGCAGCCATCTCGACCGGCAGAAGTGCCACACCCAGGTCCAGCGTCGCCAACCTCCGGAACATGCCGACGCTGTTGACCTGGAACCTCCCGCCGACCTCAACCTCAACGGTTTCCTCACCTAGCTGGAGCATCCACTTTCCTGCTTTGGGGAAGCCGAGGCACTCGTGCCGTGTCAGGTCGGTGGGATGGGCCGGCTCGTCGGAAAGTTCGAGATGTAGCGGTGAGGCCGGCGGCGCCTCGAAAGCTACGTATCTGGACGACCTCGACAAACAAGGCCATGTCGTTCAGCAGTTCCACAGAGATTGCGCCATTTATGGATCAATGATTGCCAATCTACCGCCTTTATCTCCCTCGTGAATCAATCCAAGATACGTGCATCGCCACCGCGTGTTGGGGCGGACGGTGGGCAAGCCGGTCTAGCGGCCTCCACGCTTCCGCACCTCGTTACCTTCAAGGACTTCAACATGAACAAGCTTCTCACCCCCGTTCGCATTGGTCGCTACGTTGCGCCGAACCGCCTCGTCATGGCCCCGATGACCCGGTCCCGCGCGGGCAACGACGGTGTTCCCAGCGACATGACCGTTACCTATTACGCTCAGCGTGCCAGCGCAGGCCTCATCATCTCGGAAGGCGTATTTCCGTCCGCCATGGGTAAGGGCTACGTGCATACCCCCGGCATCGAGACCGAGGCCCAGGTTGCCGCATGGAAGAAGGTGACTGAGGCCGTGCACGCACGTGGCGGTCGCATATTCATGCAGTTGATGCATTGCGGCCGTGTCTCGCATCCTTCTTTGCTGGATGGCGCGACGCCCGTGGCCCCTTCTGCCATCAAGCCCGAGGGGCAGGCATGGACGCCCGGTGGCCAAGTCGACTTCGTCACGCCCCGCGCACTGGGCCTCGGCGAGATCGCCGGCATCATCGATGAGTATCGCCAGGCCACCCGCCGGGCGATCGACGCCGGATTCGACGGTGTGGAACTGCACGGCGCGTCCGGCTACCTGCCCGAACAATTCCTATCGACGGGCAGCAACCAGCGCCAGGATCAATACGGTGGTTCCGTTGAAGGCCGCGCCCGCTTCATGCTCGACGTGCTGGCTGCCATGGTCGCCGAGGCGGGGGCGGACCGCGTGGGCATCAAGATCTCTCCAGAGATGAACTACAACAGCATCACGGATGCCGCGCCGCAAGAAACTTACACGTATCTCGTCGACAAGCTTCGCGGAATGGGCCTGGCCTATCTGCATGTCGCCCTGTTCGGAACGAAAGTCGACTATCACGCGTTGCTGCGCCCGCTTTTCGACGGCGCATACCTGATCGGAAGCGGCTTGACGCAGGACAGCGCCGAAGCCGTACTCGACGGAGGCAAGGCCGACGCCACCGTATTCGGCAGTGCGTTCCTTGCCAACCCCGACCTGCCGGAACGCTTCCGTCAAGGTGCCGCCCTCAACGTGCCGGACCGCAACACGTTTTTTGCCCCGCCCACCGCCAAGGGATACATCGACTATCCGGCGCTGGCTGCCGAAGCCGTCTAAGGAGTCAACCATGACCACCACCGCCCGCATGCAACGCGCTAACCGGGGAAGCCATTTCCGGGCATACCGCCTGCATGGCGCAGATCCGGCGTTACTTGATCCCTTCATGGGAATCGACCATGCCTGGATGAGCGCTCCAACGTTTCCGCCGCATCCACACGCCGGCTTTTCCGCGGTCACCTATCTGTTCCTCGATTCGGAAACAGGCATTGCCAATCGCGATTCGTTGGGCAACAGCGTGCTGATCGAGCCCGGCGGCCTGCATTGGACCGCCGCCGGGCGTGGTGTGATCCATGAGGAGAACCCTGCCGTGTTGGGAAGCACGACCCACCTTCTGCAGATCTTCGTCAATCTCCCTCGGGAACGTCAGGAAGCCGCGCCGTTTGCGCTGACCCTGGCACCGCAGGACGTGCCGGTGGTGCAGCGGCCCGGCGTGCGCATCCGGGTTCCCCTTGGCAGCTTCGGCGACGCGCGCTCCCCGCTGGTACCGCCGACCGATGTCACCTTGCTCGATATCTCGCTAGACGCAGGCGCAGCGCTGGACCTGCCTTTGCCGGCGGGACACCAAGCCTTCGTCATGCCGATATTCGGCAGTGCGGAACTCGATGGAGAGACCTTCGGCCTGGATAACCTCGGTGTTCCGATCCGTCCTGCCACGACCGATGCGACGACATTCAAGCTCATCGGAGAGCCCGGCGGAGCCAAGGTCGCGGTGTTCATTGGTCGCCCTTTGCATCAGCCCGTTCTTTCGAATGGCCCCATGGCTTTCGCGAGCCAGGAGAGTCTGTCCGCAGCAACCGCCGCTTATCACCGCGGCGATCTGGGAAGCCTGTAAGAGCTGCCCACACACCGGGGGCCTATGCCCCATTCATCACCAAGGAGATTCATCATGAAGGTTGAACGATTCACCGCAGAAAATAGCGCATTGCTGCTTATTGACCATCAGGTTGGCACGATGCAGCTGATCAAGAACATCGACCAGCAACTTGCAGCCAAGCAGTCGATCGCGCTGGCCAAGATGGCCAAGATCCTGAATCTGCCGGTTGTGATCACGTCGAGCCAGGAGGACCGGGCGCAAGGCCCGATTCTTCCAGAGATCGCCCAGATCCTGCCTCAGGCACACGCGGCCCGGATCAAGCGTCCCGGCGTGGTGAATGCATGGGCCTATCCCGACTTCCGCAATGCGGTGCTCGCCACCGGGCGCAAGAACCTGATCATGGCGGGCGTGACCACCGACGTCTGCCTTATCTTCCCTGCAATTGATGCTGCAGTCGAGGGCTTTGCTGTTCAGGCCGTGATGGACGCCTCGGGATCGCCGAGCGATCTCTCCGAAGAATTTTCGCGTCAACGGATGCACGACGCCGGCGTGGTGCTCACCGCGACCAACACGCTCATGGCGGAGATCGCGCAGGATTGGTCAACGCCTGCCGGCCAACAGTTGATCGGCTTGTTGTTCAGTGATGTGTTCCCGGCCCTCGGCGCCAGCATCTCCTGAAGCCGAAGCCAGAAGCTGTCGACCGAAGTGAGTCTCGTTCGGTCGATAGAACGGGCCTTGTTGGCCATGCGGTACTGGTTTGATCTGCCAAAGAATCATCCTTCTTCACATGCTCCCTGCGACTGAACATACTCGGCCGCAAGCGAAATTTCATGAGTGATCCCTCCCGATGAACGCCCCCTACTCGCAAATCGTTATCGTCGGCGGCTCACTTGCCGGCCTCACGCTTGCATTGGCGTGCGCATCAAGAGGTGTGCCGGTTCATGTTGTCGAGCGCTCGGCCCGCCGCGTACAAGGTGGCGACAGTCTGAGTGTGGATCTTCCGGCGCTGGCAGCGACCGTCGGTCATAATCCGCGGTTGCATCCCATATTGCCCGTCGTACCCGCCTATCGTGATCGTCATCTGACCACCTGGCCGGCGCTGTATTCGTGGCTGCATGACCGCGCTGCCGAAACGCCGGGCATTCTCATTGAGGAAGGAAAATCCGTCACATCGGTCGCAAACGTGGGTGATCGCGCGCAACTTCTCTTTTCGGATGGAACGGAAATGGTTGCCGACGCGGTGATTGGCGCTGACGGGTACCGCAGCACTGTTCGCCAGGCTATCGCGCCAGACGCGCCCCTTGCACGTCATGCGGGTTACGTTGTGTGGCGGGGTCTGATTGATGAGCGGGTGCTCGGGCGACCCATCCCGTTGCCCGCGACGGGCGGATTGTGGATTGAATTTGTTGAGGGATATCGGTTGGTCGCCGCCGTGCTTCCGGGGCGCGATGGCTCTCTCGAAGTCGGTCACCGCCAGGTCACTTTTGCATGGTTCGATGTGCACCGGGAAGCGTTGCTCCGCCGCACCAATCGGCTGACCGCAGATGGGTACCTAGTGGGGACACTGGGACCCGGAACAATTGACACCGAGGTCCGCGAGGCGTTGCTTGCACTGGTTCCGAGGCTTTGGCCCGCGACATGGGCAGAAGCGGTGGATGTCGGAATCCGCTCGACAGATGTACTGAGTGGCGCCCCTATCGCTGAATATGAACCGTCGCGGCTATCGGCCGGCCGGTTGGCGATCGTGGGTGACGCCGCCCATGTCGTCTCACCCATGACTGGACGTGGCTTTGCGACTGGCGTAGAGGACGCAGCCGTGCTCTCGCGATTACTCGCTGACCAGCACGTCGGCGAATCGGTCTCTGCGCCCCTCGCGCGTTACGAAGCAGCAAGACTTCCTTTCGTCCGTGCGCTGGTGAATCATTCAAGGCGAATCAGCGCGGACTATCTTCGCTACGCAAGAGGACCATGATCGGCACCGCCGCACGCATGCGATCTCAACCATCCATCGCCAACATGGCTCCTCGATCGCCGGGGGGGCCTGAATGGTTGCATCTTACGAGGCAAGCCTACTCGGAACCTTCGGTGGTTCTCACGACGCGGCAGTGAGCGGCATTCGGCTTCAGCGATGGATCCAAGGCGTGAATAGCCGCTTGCAGGCGTTCGCCCTCAGGATCTTCGATGAAGCCTCGGAAAGAAGCCTCGTCCTCCCATTGCGCGTAATTGATTACATGGCGCCGATCGTGGCGCAGTAGCGCAACCTTCTCGTGCAGGCGAGCAGTCTTGAGTTCCGATGCGCAAAGTGCTCTGATTGCTACGGGCCGCGCCCCGTCCCGGCAATTGCTCAGTCGGCGTCGGTAGCGAAAACCTCTGTGACCACGGAGCGCAGCCATTTCGATTTGGGATCCTTGGCAAAACGCCGATGCCAGTACACCTTCAGGTCGTAATGCGGAATTTCAACTGGAGGCGTTACGATGCGCACCCTTTTGGAGTCGGCGAACACATTGGCGACCGTACGCGGCAGCACCACCACCAGATCGGATTCGGCGATGATGGTGGGGATGCTCATATAGTGCGCAGTATGCAAGACGATATTGCGCTGGATACCCTGTTTGGTGAGAACCTCTTCAAACATCTCCTGGCTACGACTTCCATCCTTGACGAAAGCATGTTCTGCAGCCTGAAATTGCGCCAGGGTCATGCGCGGTCCTTTGATCCTGTGCCCGGTGCGCACCATACATACAAGGTCATGCGAGAACAGGCGCCGCTGGAAGAATTCGGCCTTGCGTAGATCCGGGAAATAGCCCAGCGCCAGATCGACCTCGCCGGCTCGCAAGGCGTCCTCCAACTGGGCGGGGGCAAGGCTGACGCCACGAATGCGCGCAGACGGCGCCGTAGCGCGGATGTGTTGCACCAGCTTTGGCAGAAACACGATCTCTCCGATCGCGCTCAGGCAAAAGACGAATTCATCGCTGCACACCCGCGGATCAAATTCCGGCGCCCGCAGGATATCGTGATCGATGGCGTCCAGGACTTCCCTGGCCTTGCCCGCCAGGCTTTGCGCGCGGGGCGTAGGTGACATGCCATCGACCTGCCGGATAAACAGGGCATCTCCCAATGACTCGCGCAACCGGGCGAGGGCGGCGCTGGCCGCCGGCTGGCTCATGTTCAGGCGCTTGGCCGCCGCCGTCACGCTGCCGGTGTCGTAGATCGCCAGCAAGACCCGCAGCAAATTCAGATCGAGTCGCATGGATATCTGAAAAGCAAATAATCTGAATTATAACAATTTGCTTTGTTTATGCGTTCGGCGCCGCTACATTTTTCGAAAACCAGCCGGCGGGATGCTCAGCATCGATGCCTGCGGGGCAGGAGACGAACGTAGCCAGGCCGGTTCACGCTGTGACCGGGGAAGCGCGTGCCTGAGGACTCCTGCCTCGTGATCTGCCGGCGGCGATCAACAGGAGACCCGATGATTCACCTTTCCGATATCCGTTATGTGCGTCTTGGGACGCGCGACCTGCAGGGTTGCGAGCAGTACGCTACGCAGGTGCTGGGCCTGGAGGTCGCGCATCGCGAGAGAGGCGCTCTGTACTTCCGCTCGGACAGCCGAGACCACACGCTGTGCTATTTCGAGGGCGGCCCCAAAGACCATACTTCCGCCTTCGAGGTAGCGTCTCCCGCCGAGCTTGCCGCGGCCGCCGACTTGCTCGATCGCAACGATGTGCGTGTCGTCACGGGCTCCAAAGAGCAGTGCGAGTTGCGACGGGTTGGTGCCTTCATCAACTTTCGTGATCCGTCTGGCAACAGCATTGATCTCGTGGTCGCGCCCGACCACAGCGGTCGCCGATATTTTCCATCGCGCGATGCCGGCATCACCGGCTTCAGCCACATCGGCTTGCGCTCGACCAGTCCGGGGCGCGACGAAATATTCTGGACGGGGCTCTGCAATGCAAAGGTAAGTGACTGGATCGGCGAGGCGCCATTGCTGCGAATCGACGAGATCCACCACAAGATCGCGCTGTTCCCTTCCACTTACGCCGGCGTCCAGCATATCAACCACCAGGTGGAGAGCGTCGATGACCTGATGCGGTCTTACTACCTCTTGCGCGAACGGGGGGTCCGCATCCTGTTCGGTCCGGGACGGCATCCCACCTCGGGCGCGGTGTTCCTCTACTTCGAAGGTCCGGACGACATGATCTACGAGTACTCGACAGGCGTCAGGACCATCTCGGTGGAAGACGAGAAGACCTACCGCCCTCGGCATTTTCCCACCGGGACTTCGTCATCCTTCTGCATGTGGGGTGCCAAGCCGGACATTGCCGAGTTTCGTTCATGAGCACGGCCTCCACGCTCATTGACGCGCAACAACGCCTCCTGCGTGTGGCAGCGCGGGCGATCGGTCGGGCTCATCTTGCCCATGCCTATGGACATTGCAGTGTGCGCCTCAGCCCGGGCGAGTTTCTGGTGTGTGCGGCCAAACCGATGGGACTGATCGGGGGAAGCGACACCGGCACGGTGGTGAACGTCGACGGGGCGCTGCCAGAAGGCGTGCTGGGCGAAGTCCGCATTCACCAGGAGATCTACCGGCAGCATCCGCACGTTGGCGGCGTCGTGCGCAGCATGCCACCGGCCGTGATGGCGTTGTCGGCAGCACGCCTGACACCGCGCTGCCTGCACGGCATTGGCACGTACTTCTCCGCCGGAGTGCCGCTGTGGGACGACCCGCAACTGGTCCGCACGCCTGAGCAGGCGGCAGGTGTGGTCGAAACCCTGGGTGCGGCCAGCGCGGTGGTGATGCGGGGCAACGGCGCCGTGGTTGCCGGCGCTTCACTGGAGGAGGCGGTGGTGCTGACGTGGTACCTGGAAGATGCGGCACGCATGGATCTCGCGTTACGCGGTGCGGGACTGAGCGACCGTGCCGCAGTCATCCCGCAGGCGGACGCCGAACTGCGGGCGACCCGCGCTGGCCGGATCTTCGAACGGATGTGGGAATACCTGACAGCCGGCGATCCGGAGGGCACGGCGATCGGATCAGCCTAGCGCTCCAGGCGAACAGGCGCTGCTGCTCGGGTCCGACGCGCCCTGGACGGCGCGGCTCCCATCCCTTTCAAAATCAGTCACCGAGGCAATTGCATGAAACAATTCCGCAACTTCATTAACGGCGAATGGGTCGGCACCGGACGGACCTTCGAGAACCGCAATCCGGTCGACAACAGCCTGATCGGGCACGTCCACGAGGCCGGCCAGGCAGAGGTCGACGCCGCCGTCGCGGCCGCGCGCCGCGCGTTGCAGGGCGAGTGGGGGCGCATGACGGTGGCCCGGCGCGTCGAGCTGCTGCACGCCGTGGCCGACGGCATCAACCGCCGCTTCGACGAATTCCTGCAGGCCGAGATTGCCGACACCGGCAAGCCGCTGTCGCTCGCCAGCCACGTCGACATTCCACGCGGCGCGGCCAACTTCAAGGTGTTCGCCGACCTGATCAGGAACGTACCGGCGGAGAGTTTCGCGATGGCTACGCCCGACGGCGGCGAGGCCATCAACTACGCGGTGCGCTCGCCGCGCGGCGTGATCGGTGTGGTATGCCCCTGGAACCTGCCGCTGCTGCTGATGACCTGGAAGGTCGGCCCCGCGCTGGCCTGCGGCAATACGGTCGTGGTCAAGCCGTCCGAGGAAACACCGGCTACCGCCACCTTGCTCGGCGAAGTGATGAACGAGGCTGGCGTGCCGCCCGGCGTGTACAACGTGGTCCACGGTTTTGGCCCGGATTCCGCCGGTGCATTCCTGACCGCGCACCCGGATGTGAACGGCATCACCTTCACCGGCGAAACCCGTACCGGCGAGGCCATCATGAAGGCCGCTGCCAACGGCGTGCGTCCGGTCTCGCTGGAGCTGGGCGGCAAGAACGCCGGCATCGTGTTCGCCGACGCGGATTTCGACAAGGCCGTCGCCGGCATTGCGCGCTCGGCCTTCGAGAACAGCGGCCAGGTGTGCCTGGGCACTGAGCGCGTCTACGTGCAGCGGCCGATCTTCGAGCGCTTCGTCGCGGCGCTCAAGGCAAAGGCCGAAGGCTTGCGGCTGGGCTCCCCGGACGGCGACGGCGTGAACATGGGCCCGCTGGTTTCGCTGGAGCACCAGGCCAAGGTGCTGTCGTACTACAGGAAGGCGGCTGAAGAGGGCGCCACCGTCGTCACCGGCGGGGGCGTGCCCGAGATGCCCGAAGCGCTGGCCGAAGGCGCCTGGGTGCAGCCCACCATCTGGACAGGCCTGCCCGAGGATTCGGCCGTGATCCGCGAGGAGATCTTTGGCCCTTGCTGCCATATCGCGCCGTTCGATACCGAGGAAGAAGCCATCCGGCTCGCCAACGACACGCCCTATGGCCTGGCCGCGACGGTGTGGACGTCCGATCTCGGTACGGCACACCGCATGGGCAGCGCGCTGGAGGTGGGCATCTGCTGGATCAACGCATGGTTCCTGCGCGACCTGCGCACCGCCTTCGGCGGCGCTAAGCAATCCGGCATCGGCCGCGAGGGCGGAGTGCATTCGCTGGAGTTCTATACCGAGCTGCGCAATGTGTGCGTGAAACTGTGAGCCAGGCCATGAAACCAGAACAAATCCTCGATATCGCTGCTGGCCTTCACCACGCGCTGTCCGCGCGCCAGGCCATCGCACCGCTGACCGAAAGCTATCCGGATCTGTCCCTCGACGACGCCTACGGCATCCAGCTCGCCATGGTGCAGCATCGGCTGGATGCCGGCGAGCGTGTCATCGGCAAGAAGATCGGCGTGACCAGCCGGGTGGTGATGGACATGCTCGATGTGCGCCAGCCCGACTTCGGGCACCTGCTGTCCGGCATGGTCTACGGCGATGGCGCCGCCATTGCCGCCGACACGCTGATCGCGCCCAAGGCCGAGGGCGAGATTGCCTTTGTGCTCAAGGAAGACCTGGAAGGCCCGGGCGTGACCAATGCCGATGTGCTGCGCGCCACCGCCTACGTGCTGCCGTGCTTCGAGATTGTCGACTCGCGCATCCGCGACTGGAAGATTCGCATCCAGGACACGGTGGCGGATAACGCATCGTCCGGCGTGTTTGTGCTGGGCGACGCCGCCGTGGACCCGCGCGGGCTGGATCTCGGCACGGTCGGGATGACGCTGGAGAAGAACGGCGAGATCGTCGCCACCGGCGCCGGTGCCGCCGCGCTCGGCCATCCGGCCAACGCCGTGGCGTGGCTGGCCAATACGCTGGGCCGTCTCGGCATGGGGCTGAAGAAGGGCGAGGTGATCCTGTCCGGCTCGCTGGCCGCGATGGTGCCGGTCAAGGCCGGCGACCAGCTTCGCATCAGCCTGTGCGGCATCGGCTCGGCCGGCGTGCGCTTCATCTGAACGGATTCCACATCGCAGCCCAGGACATCGCCATGAATCTCACCCAAGACATCATCCAGCAGCTCGCCGAGCATCTGGAGAACGCCGAACTCAACCGCGAGCCGGTGCGCAAGATCACCGACGACTATCCCGAGATGGACTGGGACGATGCCTACGCGATCCAGGACGCGATCCGGGCACGCAAGGAGGCACGCGGCACGCGCATTGCCGGCCTCAAGATGGGGCTGACCTCGTTCGCAAAGATGCGCCAGATGGGCGTGACCGAGCCGGTCTATGGCTTCGTGACCGACTACGGCGCCTGCATGGATGGCGGCGCCATCGATACCGCATCGCTGATCCATCCCAAGGTGGAGGCGGAGATCGCCTTCGTCCTTAAACGTCCGCTCAAGGGGCCCGGCTGCCATATCGGCGACGTGCTGGCCGCGACCGACTTCGTGCTGCCGGCGGTGGAGGTGATCGACTCTCGCTACGAGAACTTCCGTTTCGACTTGAAGAGCGTGATCGCGGACAACACCTCCTCGGCCCGCTTCGTAGTGGGCGGCACGCATCGCAGCGCCGATGGCATCGATCTGAAGAACCTCGGCGCGGTGATGGAAAAGAACGGCGAAGTGGTCGCCACCGCCGCCGGTGCGGCCGTGCTCGGCCACCCGGCCAGCAGCGTGGCCATGCTGGCCAACATGCTGGGTGCGCGGGGGCGCGAACTGCCGGCCGGCACCTTCATCATGACCGGCGGCGTGACCGAGGCGGTGGCGGTGCAGGCGGGCGACAACGTTACCGTGCGCTACCAGCACCTGGGGACGGTATCGATGCGCTTTGTCTGATGGCAGCACAGCTAGCGGGAGCAAGACGGTGTGCTCCCAATGACCAATGACAGGAGTGAAGTAATGCCCATCATGCAAGTTTTCCTGATGGAAGGAAGGACGGAGGAACAGAAGGCGGGCCTGATCGGCGCGCTCACTGACGCGGCGGTGGCGTCGATCGGCGTCCCGCGCGAATCCGTGCGTGTGCTGATCACCGAAATGCCCAAGGCGCATTTCGGCATCGGCGGGAAATCCGCCAAGGAATTGGGCCGCTAATCAGGCCGCTAACGGACAGCGGCGGCAACGGAGAATCAAGATGGACATGAAAGCAGGCAAGCACAAGGTTGCCATCATCGGCTCGGGCAATATCGGCACCGACCTGATGATCAAGGTGATGCGGCACGGCCGTCATCTGGAGATGGGCGCGATGGTCGGCATCGATCCCGCCTCCGACGGCCTGGCGCGCGCCGCGCGCCTGGGCGTGCCGACTACCGCCGGGGGCATCGAAGGCCTGCTGGCAATGGAGAGCTTTGGCGATATCCGTATCGCTTTCGACGCCACTTCGGCCGGCGCGCACGCGCACCATAACCAGTTGCTGCAGGAGCATGGCGTGCGGGTGATCGACCTGACGCCGGCGGCGATCGGCCCCTATGTGGTGCCCGTGGTCAACCTTGACCAGCACCTGGAGGCCAGCAATATCAATATGGTCACCTGCGGCGGCCAGGCCACCATTCCGATGGTGGCGGCGGTATCGCGTGTGGCGAAGGTGCACTACGCCGAGATCGTGGCGTCGATCTCCAGCAAGTCGGCCGGGCCGGGCACGCGCGCCAATATTGACGAGTTCACCGAGACCACCAGCCAGGCGATCTGCTCGGTAGGCGGCGCCGCGCGCGGCAAGGCCATCATCGTGCTGAACCCCGCCGAGCCGCCGCTGATCATGCGCGATACGGTGTTCACGCTGTCCGATCTTGCCGACGAGGCGGAGATCGAGGCGAGCATTGCGCAGATGGTGCAGGCCGTGCAGCCCTATGTGCCAGGCTACCGACTCAAGCAGCGCGTGCAGTTTGAGCGCATTCCCGCATCCGCGCCGCTGAACGTGCCGGGCATCGGGCCTGCCAGCGGATTGAAGACCACCGTGTTCCTGGAAGTGGAGGGCGCCGCTCACTACCTGCCGGCCTATGCCGGCAATCTCGACATCATGACCAGCGCCGCGCTGGCTTGCGCCGAACGCCTGGCCGAGACCAGCCTGGCAGCCGCCTGACCGTGCAGAAGGAGACAGACATGGATCTGAACAAGAAGCTTTATATCTCGGATGTCACCCTGCGCGACGGCAGCCATGCCATCCGCCACCAGTACAGCCTGGACCACGTGCGCCGCATTGCCGCGGCGCTGGACGCAGCGGGCGTGGACTCGATCGAGGTCGCGCACGGTGACGGCCTCTCGGGTTCGAGCTTCAACTATGGCTTCGGCGCGCATACCGATGTCGAGTGGATCGCCGCGGTAGCCGATACCGTGCGTCGCGCCAAGGTGGCGACGCTGCTGCTGCCCGGAGTGGGCACGGTGCACGACCTGCGCGCTGCCTACGATGCCGGCGCGAGGGTCGTGCGCGTAGCCACGCACTGCACCGAGGCGGACGTCTCGCGCCAGCACATTGAGTTCGCGCGTGAACTCGGAATGGATGCCGTCGGCTTCCTGATGATGAGTCATATGACCGATCCCGCCGCGCTGGCGCAGCAGGCGAAGCTGATGGAAAGCTATGGCGCGCAGTGCATTTACGTGGTCGATTCCGGTGGGGCGCTGAACATGAACGATGTGCGCGATCGTTTCCGCGCCTTCAAGGACGTGCTCAAGTCAGAGACCCAGACCGGCATTCACGCCCACCACAACCTGAGCCTGGGTGTGGCCAACTCCATCGTCGCGGTGGAAGAGGGCTGCGACCGTGTGGACGCGAGCCTGGCCGGCATGGGGGCGGGCGCAGGGAACGCACCGCTGGAGGTGTTCATCGCCGCCGCCAGCCGGATGGGCTGGAATCACGGCTGCGACCTCTACACCCTGATGGATGCCGCCGACGACATCGTACGCCCGTTGCAGGACAGGCCAGTACGCGTGGACCGGGAAACGCTGGCGCTGGGCTACGCGGGCGTCTATTCGAGCTTCCTGCGCCACGCCGAAGCCGCAGCGGCACGCTACAAGCTAAAAACCGTCGACATCCTGGTGGAACTGGGCAAGCGTCGCATGGTGGGCGGCCAGGAGGACATGATCGTCGATGTGGCGCTCGACCTGGTTACGCAGCGAGGCGGGGAACCTGCTGAGGTCTAGAGACATCCCCCGCTGCGGATCGACAGACTTGGCGAATTTCGGATGAGCCGGGTATGAAGCATGCGGCCCCGTGCCGAATGGCACAACACCTGGTCACAGAAACTGCCGGCACGTACGGCTGGGCATTTACCACCTTGACGGAGGCTCGGTGGCGCTCTCGCAACGTTAGCCAATAACTATATGAAAGGTAATGGAGGAGACATGGAGATTCGTAAGATGGCCGCTGCGCTGCTGATGGCAGCTCCCGGATTGGCCGCCGCGCAGAACGTGACGTTGTATGGAGTCGTCGACACCGGCATCGCCTTCGTCAATGGCGTTGGCCAGGCACGCAACACCGAAGCTTTCATGCCTGGCCTGACCAGTACCGTTCCGTCCCGTTGGGGCTTGCGCGGGAGCGAAGACATCGGTGGCGGCAACAAGGCGATCTTCTGGCTGGAGTCGGGTTTCCTGCCAGACAGCGGTGCGTCGAGTCAGGGAGGGCGGCTATTCGGCCGCCAGGCGCTGGTAGGCCTGTCCGGGCGCTTGGGGCAGGTGGCCATCGGGCGCCAGTACACGATGCTCTTCTGGGCCATGGCCGAGCCCGACATGCTTGGCCCGAATCTCTTTGGTTCCGGATCGCTCGACAGTTACATACCCAATACGCGCACGGACAACGCCGTGTCCTACAAGGGCACCTTTGGTGGCCTGACGGTTGGCGCCACCTACAGCTTCGGTCGCGACACGGTCAATGCCGGACCGAGTCCGGGCGGCACCAATTGCGCGGGGGAGAACCCGGCAGACCAGCGCGCGTGTCGTGAGTGGTCGGTGCTCCTGAAGTACGATGCGCCGCGCTGGAGCGTAGCGGCGGCCTACGATTCATTACGAGGCGGGCCCGGTGCCTTTGCCGGCCTGACAAGCAGCGCCCTGACAGACGACCGGCTTTCGCTCAACGGGTATTTCATGGTGGGAGAGGCGAAGATCGGGGGCGGATGGCTGCGCCGCGACAACCGGGCAAGCGCGACGCCGCGCAGCGATCTCTACTACCTGGGGACGTCCTACCCGATCACGCCGAGGATCAGCGTCGATGCCGAGGCCTATCACCTTCGCTTTCACAACAGCCCGAACAAGGCATGGATGTTCGCGGGCCGCGGCAGCTATGCGTTCTCAAAACGGACCTCCGCGTATGCGACCGCGGGCTTTATCGACAATCTCGGCAACCTCGCCTTGTCCGTCAATAGTGGTCAGGCCGGTACCAACCCGGCGCCAGGTGGAAACCAGTTCGGCGCAATGGTCGGCGTGAAGCACATCTTTTAGGCGAGTCATTTTGCACGGCGCCGGGGAGCGGCGCCCCTTGAGGATCCAGCCAGCCAGTCTTCAGGCTACATCTGGCCCCCACAGAATCATTCCACATGCATTTCCGCATTGCCGCACGCAATGCGCTTTGCACACAGTGGCCGCCGGGAATGGACGGACCACAAGCACACGAGGAGGAGACACATATGCTTCAAGCAAAGAGATGGATTGCCTTCACTGCCATCGCCCTGTCCTGCACGCCGGCTGCACAGGCCGCCGACCCAATCAAAATCGGATTCATCGGCTCCCTCACTGGACCACTGTCGACGCTGTCGACCGACATGAAAGACGGATTCAATCTCGCGCTCAAGCACAAGGGAGGCAAGCTGGGCGGTGTCGATACCGTCGTGGCGTATGGCGACGACCAGGCTAACCCGGATACCGGCAAGCAGGTCTACGAGCGCATGGCCAAAAGCGAGAATGTCGACATCATCACCGGCATGGCATTCACCAACGTGATGCTGGCCGTGGCACCCACGGCGTTCAAGGACAAGATCTTCTTCGTCAATTCCAACGCAGGCCCCAAGGAACTCGCCGGGGCCTCGTGCAATTACTACTACTTCAATCCTACCTGGCATACCAGCGCGCTGTCCGAGGCCGCTGGCCGCTTCGCCACCCAGAAGGGATACAAGCGGATATTCGTGATTGCACCGAACTACCAGGCAGGTCGCGAGCATGCCGAGGGCTTCGAGAAGGAATACAAGGGCGAGATCGCAGGCCGCGCCCGCAACAAGGTGGGCCAGCTGGATTTCTCAGTTGAAATCGGCCAGATCCGCGCCGCCAACCCTGATGCGGTCTTCTTCGCGCTGTGGGGGCCGATGGCGATCAATTTTGTCAAGCAGTTCAACCAGGCCGGCCTGAACAAGAAGATCGACCTGGTCACTGCCGGCTTCGCCGTCGACGCCGACACCCTGCCTGCGCTCGGCGACGCAGCCGTCGGCATCTACAACACCAGCCAGTGGAGTCCGGACCTTCCCAACGCGGTCAACAGGAAATTCGTCGAGGATTTCGAGAAGGAATTCAAGCGACCCGCCTCGAGCTACGCCTCGCAGGGCTACGAGGTTGGACTGCTTCTGGATGCCGCGATTCGCGACAGCAAGGGCAAGTACAAGGATGACAAGGTACTGCACGACGCGATTATGTCGGCAAAGTACGAATCGGTGCGCAGCTACTTCAAGTTCTCCGCGAACCAGAACGCCACCCAGAACATCTACTTGCGCCAGGTGGTGAAAAACGAGAAGGGCAACCTGACCAACAAGACCGTCAGCAGCACGCCGGTGTATGCCGACCAGAGCGATCCCTACGTGGGCGAATGCAAGCTCGCGGCGAAATAGGACAACCGTTGGAAGGAGTACATCATGCTGGTTTTTCTGTTCGAGCAGCTCCTCAACGGCGTGCAGTTCGGGCTCATGCTGTTTCTGCTGGCGGCAGGCCTGACGCTCGTGTTCGGCATCATGAACATGATCAATCTGGCGCACGGGTCGCTGTACATGATCGGTGCCTATCTGGTCGCCACGCTGACCCTGAAGACGGACAGCTTCCTGTTCGGGCTGATCGGCGGCGTGGCACTGACCGCGGCGATTGGCGTCGTGCTCGAAATGAGCCTGTTGCGCCGGCTTTATGACAAGGACCATCTTACCCAGGTGCTTGTCACGTTCGGCATCATCCTGATCGCCAACCAGGCGGTGCAGGAGATCTGGGGGGCGCAACCGATCATGACCAGCATGCCGCCGTCGTTGAGTGAGTCCGTGCCGCTCGTCGGTAGCTTCGATTATCCGGTCTTCCGGCTGTTCATTATCGTCGTCGGCCTGCTGATCGCCGCGCTGCTGGCGCTGCTCATCACGAAGACGCGGGTGGGCATGTGGATCCGGGCGGGTGCGGCCGACCGTGAGATGGCCCGCGCCATGGGGGCGAACATCAACCTTGTGTTCTCGCTCGTGTTCGGTCTCGGCGCGGCGCTGTGCGCCATCGCCGGAGGCCTGCTCGGTCCTTTGCTGTCGATCAACGTCGGCATGGGCGAGAGCATTCTGATCCTGGCCTTCGTGGTGGTGGTGATCGGTGGCATCGGTTCCGTCCAGGGTGCGCTCGCCGGCGCTGTGCTCGTCGGCGTTGTCGACGCGCTGGGCCGGGCGTTGATTCCGATGGCGCTGCGCAGCCTGCCGGACCAAGGGCTGGCTGATTCGCTGGCATCCACGCTGTCTGCCGTTTCGATTTATCTACTGATGGCGCTGGTCTTGTACTGGCGGCCGCAAGGTCTTTTCTCGCGCTGAGGCTGTCATGAAATCTCATTCCCACATTGCCTGGGCATTGCTTGCCGTCCTTCTGATCGCTTTCCCTGCGATGGCACAGGCGTTCGGCGGCAGCTTCTACGTTGGCTTCGCCACGCGCGTGCTGATCCTGGCCTTGGCCGCAACCAGCCTGCGACTGCTGGTCGGCGAACTGGCCCTCGTATCTTTTGGACACGCCGCCTTCTTTGGCACCGGCGCCTTCGTGGTCGCCATCTTGTCTAAGGAACTGACAGCGCCAGTCGGCTTGCTGCCGGGTACGGATTCCGCATGGATCGCCTGGCCGATTGCCGTCATGGTGTCGGCGTTGCTGGCGGTGGTGATCGGCATGATCTCGCTGCGCACGAAGGGCGCTTACTTCATCATGATCACGCTTGCGTTCGCCCAGATGACGTTCTATTTGTTCGAATCACTGAAGATGTACGGTGGCGACGAGGGCATCAATATGGCGCACCGCTCCAGGCTTGGCTTCGGTCTCGATACCGGTGACAACGTCACGTTCTATTACGTGGTGCTCGCCACCGTGGTCCTGGTGAACCTGCTCTTTCGCTTCTTGATCCGGTCGCCGCTGGGGCGCGTGATGAAAGGCATCAAGGAGAACGAAACCCGGATGCAGGCGCTCGGCTACCGCACCTACAGGTACAAGCTGATGGTGTTCGCGATTGCCGGCGCCGCAGCCGGGCTGTCCGGTGCACTGCTGGCCAACCAGAACAGCTATGCCAGCCCGAGCCTGTTCAGCTGGCTGCAGTCCGGCAACCTGCTCATCATGGTGATCCTCGGAGGCAGCGTGAACTTCTGGGGTGGCGCTGTAGGTGCCATCGTTTTTTGTGTGCTGGAAGAAGTGCTGCCACACCTGACCAGGTTTTGGCAGATCGCCATGGGCGTCCTTGTCATCCTGGTTGTCATGCGTGTGCCGGAGGGATTGACCGGCCTGCGGTGGCGCGTCCGCGTCCCGCAAGTGGGGCAGCGCCGTTCGTCGAGCGAGGTGGGTAATGGCTGAGCAAGTGTTAGCGGTAAGGGGCCTCGTCAAGCGCTTTGGCGGACTGATGGCCACCGATCATGTCGACTTCGACATCACGGACAGCCAGATCCACGCGCTGATCGGGCCAAACGGAGCCGGCAAGACCACGTTCATATCGCAGCTCGCCGGCGGGCTGCTTTCGGATAAGGGATCCATTTCATTCTACGGAACCGACATAACCCGCCTGAGCATGGCCGAGCGCGCGGACATGGGCCTGGTGCGCTCTTACCAGATCACCAGCATTTTCCGCAATCTCTCGGTATTCGAGAATCTCGCCATCAGCGTTCAGTCGCGGCTGAAGGCTAGCTTCCGCTTCTTTGATAAGGCATTGGTCGAAGAACTGCGCGAGGAAGTGGTTTCGGTTGCGCACCGCATCCAGTTGGCGGACGAACTTCATACCCAGGCCTGCCACTTGTCATATGGCCAGCAGCGCCAGCTGGAAATCGGGCTCGCGCTGGCGCTAAGGCCGCGCCTGTTGCTGCTTGATGAGCCGATGGCCGGGCTATCCCCGAACCAGGTACCCTGGTTTGTCGACTTCATCAAGAGCCTCAAGGGAAAGAACCTGTCCATCCTGCTGATCGAGCACGACATGGACGCAGTCTTCAGGCTGTCCGATCGGATCTCGGTGTTTGTGGCGGGAAAGCGGATCTTTAATGGATCACCCGACGAAGTCAAGAGCAGCGCGGAAGTAAAGCGCGCCTATCTGGGAGAGTGATATGAGCCTGCTGGAACTGACGTCGGTTGAGGCCGGCTACGGCGCGAGCCAGGTGCTGTTCGGTGTCGACCTCTTCATCGATGAAGGCGAAGTGGTAACGCTGCTCGGCCGCAACGGCATGGGCAAGAGCACGACCGTCAAGGCCATCTCCGGCCTGCTACGGCCGAGGCGCGGCAGTGTGCGCTTCAACGGATGCGAGGTGGCCGGGATGGCGCCGGAACGCATCAGTCGAAATGGGATCGGCCTGGTGCCGGAAGGCCGCCGGATTTTTTCCAACCTGACGGTATACGAGAACCTTGTTGCGTTCGCGCGCCGGGGCCAGTGGACCCTGCCGCGGATATACAAGCTGTTTCCGGTCCTGGAAAGGCGTAAGGGCAACATGGGCTTCCAGCTCTCTGGGGGCGAGCAGCAGATGCTGGCCATTTCGCGGGCGCTGCTGACCAACGCCAGGCTTCTGCTGATCGACGAGGCGACCGAAGGGCTGGCGCCGCTGATCCGCCAGGAGATCTGGCGCTGCCTGCACGAGGTGAAGAAGGAGGGCCAGTCGATCCTGGTGATCGATAAGTACATCCAGAACCTGATTGACCTAGCGGATCGTCACTACTTCATCGAAAGCGGACGGATCGGATGGACAGGGAGCAGCGCGCAGCTGACTGAACAGCCGGAGATCTGGGAGCGATATCTTGGAGTCTGATCGTTCGCCTGTAGATTCATTGATTGCCGGCATGCTCAACCAGAAACTATATGTGATGCTACGCCGGACCGTGCGCGCCGAGTTGCTGACCGACGAACTCGTCGCGCTTCATTTGAAATGGATGATCGCGCAGGAGCGCGAGGGAGTGATCTTCGCCTCTGGCCCATTCATCGTGCGCGGCCGGCCGCGTGGTGCTGGCGGCGGCATGACTGTATTGCGTGCGACCGATGAGCAGGAAGCGATAGCAATCGGCGATACTGACCCGTTTGTGGCTGCTGGCGCCGTGGAATACGAGTTGCTCACCTGGATGCTGATGGAAGGCGGCCTACGCCTTACTCTCAACTATTCCACCGGAAAATTCGAACTTGGTTAAGAAGAGATGACATCTATTGGAATTCTGGGAACGGGTGGCATCGGCCTGGCCATCGCCCGCAAGCTCATTGGTGCGGGTACAGTGCCCTTCGGCTATCGCCGCGCTGACAACTCCGCCTTTGTTGAGGCCGGCGGCCGGCACTGCGCGTCGGCGGCGGAGTTGGTCGACCAGTCGGATATCGTGCTGTTGTGCGTGCCAGACGCGGCGCTCGAATCCCTGTTTTTCGGCGCAGGTAATGTGCTCGCGCACGTCAGGGCCGGTCAGACATTCGTCGACCTCGGGGTAGCGCCGATCGAGCTCAAGCGCAAGGTGCGCGACCGCTTGTCGCGTGCATCAGCAATCTTCCTTGACGCTCCCGTCATGGGCAATCCGCCGCTGATCGAAGCGGGTCGCGCGGTGGTATACATGAGCGGAGAGGAGGAGGCCTGCCGCGTTGTCGAAGACGAACTGCGGAAGTTCGCCGCCGCCCGTTACGTGGGAAAGTTCGGCGACGGCTCCAAGCTGAAGTACGTGTCCAACATGCTGCTCGCCGTACATACGGTCGCCGCGGCAGAGGCGGTTGTCTACGCGAAGAGATCGGGGCTCGACATCGGCACGTTGCTCGACCATATCCCGCCGATCGCGCAGTCCGGTGTACTCGGCATGCGCGGCAAGACGATGGCCAGCGGCGCCTACGGTAAGGGTGCGGGCACGGTATCGATGCTGCTCGACGTGATCAACGTGATCCACGACGACGCGTTGGCGTCGGGAATAGAACTTACGTTCCTGGGCAGCGCGAAGCAGTACTATGAAAGAGCGGTATCCGAAGGGTTGGGAGACTCAGGCACCGAGAGCTTGGTGGAAGTGATCTCCTGAAGTGCGCATGGGGCTCGCTTGAACGAGGAAAGGCCGGAAATGTTGCCGAGAACATTTCCGGCCAATTTCGTTGTCGAAACGCATGCGCGCAAACCGCTTCCACCCTGGCACTGCCACGCGGTCATTCTCTACCTGCGGTCGATCCGCAGGATTGGCACGCCGCGTCGTTAGCTGCGTCGACGATTGGCGCGTGGGGAAAACTGGCCGCCCGCGCCAGGCGGGCTAGGCCAGCGCAGCGATGCCAGCGCGTGCGATTTCAACATCTTCGTTGGAGCGGACGCCGCTCACACCGATCGCCCCGGCGCAGCTACCGTTGACCATGATTGGCACGCCGCCTTCCAGAAGGCAATCCAGGCCGGGCGCCGTCAAGAACGCCTGCCGACCTGCATTGACCATATCTTCATAGAACTTGCTTTCACGCTGGCCCATCGCCGCCGTGCGGGCCTTGGCGGCTGCGATGTAAGCGGTTGCGGGTGGGGCACCATCAGCCCGCTGCAGCCATTGCAGATGGCCGCCATCGTCGACGATGGCAATCGTCACGACCCACTGTTTTGCGCTGGCATAGGCCAAGGCAGCGTCGGCTACCTGCTTCAGTTCCGCCATACCGAGACTGATCTTCTGATACATCCTTAAGTCCTCTCCATTAATGGCAGCGCCGGCGTCAACGTGCGCCGGCGCTGCCCGCTAGTCTCAATCGCTACGCCGCTTATGCGATCGTGAATTCGAACTCGCCAATGTTCTCGATCCACTGCTTGACGACATCGCCCGGCTTCAGGAAGTCGCTGTTCGGCATGCCAACCCCGGCTGGCGTACCCGTCAGGACAACGTCGCCCGGGAGGAGCGTTACGCGCGAGGACAGATGGGAGATCTGGTCGGCGATGTCGAACAGCATCTGGTTGGTGTTGGAATCCTGCTTGAGCCTGCCGTTGACCCACAGCTTCATGCTCAGGTTCATCGGGTCGCCGATGAATTGCGCAGGCGTGATGGCCGGGCCCATCGGGCAGGAACCGTCGAATGACTTCTGGCCGATCCAGTCATAGCGGAAGGGCGAGGTCTCTGCCGCTTCGGGGCGGAAGATGTGGTCGCGAGCGGACAGGTCGTTGGCGACGGTATAGCCAGCGACATGGTCAAGCGCTTGGTCCCGCGACACATCCTTTGCAGGCTTGCCGATGACGACCGCCAGTTCCACCTCCCAGTCGAGCATCTTCGACCCGCCGGGCAGCGCCACCTTGGTGCCGGGACCCACCACGCTCGATCCGGTCGCCTTGAGCGAGTGCCAGGGTTTCTCGCCGCTGCCCTTCGGATCGGGGTTGATATTGAGCTTGAGGCGCTCCCTCATTTCCTCCACGTGGTCCTTGTAGTTCGCACCCGCGAAATAGATGTTCCGCGGCGCCGGAAGCGGCGCAACCAGTTCGGCATTCTTTACGTCTTCCCGCTCGGCCAGTTTGGGGCCAAGCGTCGCGAGCTTTGTGGAAGCGTTGGACCAGTCCGCGAGCACTTCGATCATGTCGTGGTAGGCGCGGGACGGGTAAATCTTGCCGTTGTTCATCATGCCGGTGCGCACGCCCTCGGGCACCTTGAAAGTAACGAGCTGGATCATTTAGTCTGCCTTTCCGAAGATATTGAGTTCAGGAAGCGCGTTGAGGTCGGCTTTTTCGTCGTCGGAGAACCGGTCCCCGAAATCGAAGAAGTCGTCATGCTGGAACCCGTTCGGGTAGTACTGGATTTCCCACCAGTTGTGGTCCAGGTCTTCCAGGTAGAACGAGTACACGCTGTGCTGCTCGTGCGGTTCCAGCACCTGGCGGATCTTGTACTGGTCTTTGTACTTGAGCGCCGCCTGGTAGGCAGCGTCCACGCTCTCGCGCGACGTGACGTCCAGCCCCCAGTGGTTAAGCACGTTGCAGGGGTGGACCGCGTCGCCGACTTCCACGCACACAATGTGGAAGCGCATACCCAGGCGAACCGACATCGACGGTTTTGCGTGGCGGCGGCACTCCAGGCCGAGGAACTCCTCGTAGAACTTGCGGGACTCCTTCAGGCTGTAGCATTCCAGTGTGCCATGTCCCAGGCAGAAGGGTTTTACGTGCGAATTGCGCTCTGGGACGGGCGCGGTGAAGTCCGCGGGAATGGCATCTTCGATGTTGATTTCCATGGTGTTGTCTCCTCAGTATTGCCGGGCAGCTCAAGCTGCGGCTTTCTGCCGGTCTGCTTCGTTGATGAAAGAATCGGCGTAGAACTCGCCTTCCGGAAGGCCGCACCGCGCCGTGAAATCGCGGCGGGCGGAATCGACCACGACCGGCGCGCCGCAGGCATACACCTGACAGGCGGACATGTCGGGGAAGTCTTCCATGACCGCCTCGTGCACGAATCCGCTGCGACCGGTCCAGTTGCATTGCGGGGTGGCGTCACTCACGACAGGAATGAACTTGATGTGGTCGTGCTCAGCGACCCATTTCTCGGCAAGCGCAGCCATGTAGATGCATGCACGTGTGCGACCGCCCCAGTAGAGGGTGATGGGACGCTTGTTTCCGCACGCGATGCTGTGGTCGATGATGGACTTGATCGGTGCGAAGCCGGTGCCCGAAGCAAGCATGATCATCGGTTTGTCGCTGCGCGCGCGCCAGTAGAAGGACCCGAGCGGCATTTCCAGCATCATGGTTTCGCGCAGCCTCATCGTGTTGAACACGTGTTCCGTGAAGCGACCACCGGGAACGAGGCGGACGTGCAGGTCAAACTGCCTTACACCTTCGCTGGCGGGGGCGGTCGCGATCGAGTAGCTGCGGCGTGTGCCGTCCTTGAGCAGGAAGTCAACGTACTGGCCGGCCTTGAAGACGGTTGGCTCGTTCGGCGGCAGGCCGATGGTGATCAGCATGACGTCTGGCGCTACCCGTTCGAGATGCAGGACGCGGCACGGCAAACGGCGCACCGGGAAGGCTTCCGCGGGGTCCAGCTCGCCGACTTCGATGCTGCAGTCGCCGATGGCTTTGGCCGAGCACAGCAGCGCCTTGCCGGCACGCTTGTCGTCGTCACTGAGGTAGGTCGGGTGGACATTGCCGAAATCAACCTTGCCGTGCTTGACGGTGCCGCGGCAGGTGTTGCAGACACCAGAGCGGCAGCTGAAAGGCATGAGCAGGCCGGCAGCCAGGCCGGCCTTCAGGATCGTCTCGCCGTCGTCGCACTCGAACTGGTTGCCACTGGGCAGCAGGGTGATCGTGTGCCTGGTCATGACAAGAGCCCCCAAGCCGCTGCGATCGGGGAATTGGGCGCTGTCTTAACATGCACTGACGGGCACAGCTGAGATATCTTCATCGCGTCTCCTCCTTCTTCGGGAATGCGATGGGAGGTTAGGGCGCGACTCGCAGTGCGTCTATGCAGTGGCGTCAATGTAAGGTATTGACGCAGTGAATACCGGGGGGAGTCGGGAGGTGCGAGGCGGAAATCGCCAGGATCAGGCCAGCTCGCGGATGGAATGTGCCCTGCACGCATCAGCAGAGCATTGATATGTCAATGCCGTTCGGCGTGTCAGGTGGGAAACAAGCTCTTGAACTGGGCGCGTAGCCACTGATTGGCAGGGTCGTGGTGATAGCGTGCGTGCCAGTATTGGAATATCTCGATATGCGGAATATCGAACGGCAGGTCGAAGACCTGCACGGGGGCCGTTTCGCAGAACGCCTGCGCCAGCACGGACGGTACGGTCATGATCAGGTCGGTGCTGGAGATGATCTTCGGGATGCCGAGCGAATTCGCTACGCGCAATGCGACACGGCGGCGCACGCCGTGTTTCATGAATTCTTCCGCGAGGAGCGCCTCCAGCGCGGCGTGATTGCCGAGAGCAGGCACGTAGGAGATGTGCGAGGCGTTCAGGTAGGCGGGCAGGGTCAGGATACCGTCTATTTGGGGATGCCCCTTGCGGGCAACGGCGACGTAATGACCTGTCGTCACGCGCTGGCGGAAAAAGCTCGGCCCGAAATCTGAAAAATAGCCGATAACAAGGTCCACGTCGCCATTTGGCATCGCCGCCTGCGCTAGCTGCGATGTCATTTCCATAGCCTCGAGATCTACCCCGGGCGCGATCTCGGCGAAGCGGGTGACGATCTTCGGCAAAAAGACGCGTTGTCCCATTTCGTTCATACAGATGGAAAAACGCCGACAGGAGGTCATCGGGTCGAAGTACCGCTTGTCCTCGATCGCCCGGCGGAGTTGTCCCAGCGCCTCCTGGACCGGTTCCGCCATTTGCAAGGCCAGCGGCGTTGGCCTCATGGCACCATCAGAACGCACGAACAGCGGGTCGCCGAAGAAATTCCGCAGGCGCGCGAGCGCGTTGCTCGTGGACGGCTGGGTCAGCCCCATCTCCTCTGCGGTCCTGGACACGCTGCCGACACGAAGCATCGCATCAAAAACCAGCAGGAGATTCAGGTCCAGTGAGTAGAGCTTGTTCATCGTTGCGTCGGGGTGGACGAATTGATTGTATCAATAGTAGGCCGCTGCCAGTTGAAGGGAATGAGCCACGGAAGCGCCGGTCAACTCCGGGATCGTCATGGCACGTTGCGACCCCGGTGAGAGCGGTCTCACTGCTCCAAGCGCTCTCGCAGGAACTCGATAAAGCGCTGCGTCTTCGCCGGCAGCAGACGCGTCTCGGTGATGGCATAGACGGGGATGGGTGTGGCCTGCCACTGTGGCAGCACTCGACGCAGTAGCCCATTGGCCACGTCGTCACCAATGATTGCTTCCGCCAATACGGCGATGCCGAGGTCGAGCGTCGCGAGGCGCCGGATCATGCCCACGCTGTTGAGCAAGAACCGGCCGCCGACTGCGACTTCAACCGTTTTCGTCGCGTCATTCAGTGTCCATGCGCTGGCTTCCGTTGTGCGCAGCCGCAGACACTCATGCCGTACAAGATCGGCCGGCTGGCTTGGCTCGCCGAAGCGTTCGATGTACTGCGGCGAAGCGTAAAGATAGCGGGGCAGGCGGGCGAGGCGGCGCGCGATCAGGTTCGAACTTGGCGGTTCCCCCATGCGGATCGCGACATCGAATGGCTCGGCCACCAGATCGACGCGCCGCGGCGTGAGGTCGAATTCAAAGCCGATGCCAGGATAGCGGTGGGCGAATTCCGCGATCAGCGGCGCCAGCAAGATATTGGCCAAATCCACCGGCAGCGAGGCATGCAGCACGCCACTGGGCTGCGCCAGCATTTCGCCGAGTTGCTCGTGTGCAAGCCGCGCCTCGTCGACGATGCGCTTGCAGCGCTCGAAATAGACCTGGCCGGCTTCGGTCAGCTCGATCTTGCGTGTGGTGCGATGCAGCAGGCGCAGCCCGATCGCCTTCTCCAGGGAGCTGATGCGGCGCGACAGTGTGGAGTTCGGCACACCGATTGCCTCGGCCGCCCGGCGAAAGCTCCTGGCTTTGACGACCTCCACGAACAGGGCCATGTCGTTCAGCAGTTCCATTCTGACTGCTCCATGAGTGGATCAATCAATTCAATTTTGCCATATTTATCCCGCGAGTGATTTGCCGGATGATGCTTTACATCAACCAATCACTTCGTAGCACAGCACAGCATGAACCAGCTATTTGCCCCCATTCGCATTGGTCGCCATTCCCTGCCCAACCGCCTGGTCATGGCCCCGATGACCCGTTCGCGCGCCGATGATGCGGGTGTACCAAGCGACGTCGTCTGGTCATGAGCGAACGTATTGCGTCTTCCGCAGAAAGAGAGAACCTGATGAATATCCCGTTGATTCAAAGGATGAAACGCGCAGCCGGGTACGGCTCAGTACACGATGTTCCCCAACTGGCGGCAGGATTTACGGATGTCTTCGAAAGCTATCTGGTGCCGGCTGGCGACCTTACCCTGCATGCCGTCATCGGCGGCCAGGGGGCGCCGCTGCTACTGCTTGGCGGGTGGCCGCAGAATTGGTTCGCATGGCGGCACTTGATGCTGCCGTTGGCGCGATCCTTTACGGTTATCGCCGTCGATCCCCGCGGCGTGGGACTCTCGGACAAGCCGGCAACCGGTTTCGACTCCAAGACGCTCGCCGCCGATATGTTCGCGCTGATGGATGCGCTAGGCTTTGAGCGCTTCGCTATGGCCGGCCACGACATCGGGATGTGGACTGGCTTCGCGATGGCGTACGACCAACCTGACCGGATAGACCGGATCGCGCTCGGTGAAGCGCTCATTCCAGGCGTATCGGACTCGCCACCACTTCTCCCCAACGAGCGTTGGCTGAGCGATTTCCTTTGGCACTTCAACTTCAACCGTGCGCGCGAGGTCAATGAGCGCCTCGTCGAGGGACGCGAGTCCATCTATTTCGGCCACCAGTTTGCGACGAAGGCCGGCTCTCCCGACGCTGTTCCCGCCTACGCGAGAGCGTTCTACATCGAGCAACTCAGGCGCGATCCAAACGCGCTTCGTGCAAGCTTCGACTATTACCGGGCGATAGACGAATCGATCCCTCAGAATCGTGAACGTGCGCGCAGTGCGAAGCTAACGCTGCCAGTGCTGGCGTTCGCCGGCGAACTGGCCTGTGGCGGCAGCGTGGAAGCGGAACTGAGGACGGTGGCGGATAACGTGCAGTCGGTGATCATCGCGGGCAGTGGCCACTATCCGGCGGAAGAGAAACCGGAGGCCATGCTCGAGGCGCTCCAGGCGTTCTTCGCGCCTTACGCGGATGGGGAGCACGACGCGATGCTCTATCTCTGAGGCGGCGCTGCTGGGCCTTCCGGCCATGGGATGCCCTTGATCGCTTCGATGACAAGGCTGCGAAACCAGATACTCGCGGGATCTTTGTGGAAGCGTTGATGCCAGTAAAGTGCAATCTCGAATGGCTCCAGGGCCAACGGCAGGGGGCGAAGGACCAGAGGGTAGAAACGAGCCAGCACATTGGCCAGGGCTTGAGGCGCTGTCCAGATCAGATTGGAGGCAAGAAGGGCGTGGGGAGCTGCCAGGTACTGCGGCATGCGCAGCTTGATGCGCGATTTTGCTCCGGCCTCGAGCAGGGCGCGCTCGAGAAGGATATGCCCACTGCCCGAGTACGTAATTAATAGATGGTCCTGTGCCAGGAACGCTTCGAGGGGGAGGTCGGGTCTCGTTGCAAGCGGATGGCCAGCCCGCATCACGCAAATGTATTCCTCCTGGAACAGCGGGCACTTGTAGATATTGCGTTCGAGAGCCGGCAGATAGCCTACCGCAACGTCCATGCGGCCGGTCGCAAGAGCGGACAGGGTTTCGTCGATCGGCGCGTAGACGGTCTGGATGCTGCTCTGCGGTGCGGCACGCAGTAGTTCCTGCTGAATGCGTGGCAGCAACACGACTTCGCCTATATCCCGTGTGCGCATCGTGAATTGACGCCTGGCATGCGTTGGGTCAAAGGGCATCAAGGTGCCAGTAGTCTTGCGGATTGTCGACAGAGAGTCGAGCAGCGCTCCCGCAATTGCCGTGGCCAGAGGCGTCGGCTCCATCCGCCGGCCGACCAGCATGAACAGCCGGTCCCCATACTCCGCCCGAAGCCGCTTCAGGGCGCTGCTGACCGCCGCCTGGGTGAGCCCCAGATTCTCCGCGGCCGCAGTGACCGATCGATCTCTCCAAAGCGCCTCAAACACATAAAGCAGGTTTAAGTCTTTCAAGGTTTCTCCCTGGTCGGTCAACCGCAGAAGGTGCTCCGTCTTCGCCCGCGGTAACACCAGATTGCCTGTGCTGCACGCCGGAGAAGCATAAACCAGGTTTATACATTGGTTTTAACTGAGCCATCTGGCTTTAGAGGGGCTGCGGCGACAAGAATGCGGCTACAACAAAAAGCAAGCGTGAATCAGCGACAACATTGCGACCGACATTGAAAACAGTCCCAATCCTGGGGCGTTAGTGCCCCAGCCCTACAGCCAGGAGATTCATCATGACGTACGAAAAATTCAGTGCCAACAATGCCGCGCTGCTGTTGATTGATCACCAAGTTGGGACTATGGGATGGGTGAAATCTATTCCGTTCGACGAGATGAAACGCAATGCGCTGATGCTCGCAAAGGCGGCAAGCATCCTGAAGCTCCCGGTGGTACTGACTTCCAGCATGGAGGAGTACGCTCAGGGGCCGCTGTTGAGCGAACTGGAGCAGATCCTGCCCGCCGAGTTTGCTTCCCGCGTCAAGCGCCTGGGTATCGTCAACGCCATGGACGATGAAAACTTCGCCGCCGCCGTCAAAGCTACGGGCCGTAAGAAGCTCATCATTGCCGGTGTCACCAATGACGTCTGCACGGTCTATCCGGCGCTGAGTCTGGTGCGCGATGGGTATGAAGTTCAGGTAGTTGCAGATGGTGGTGGCTCACCAAGTGTCATGGCCGATGACATCGCATTGCGGCGGATGGATAAAGGCGGCGTGACGCTGACCACCACCAACCAGCTGATTGCAGAACTCGCCGGAAGCTGGGCTACGCCAGAAGGCGGCCAATTGGTGCAAGTGTTGATGACAGCGCTTCAAGGCTAAAAGCGTTCTTGGAAGACTGGCAGAACTTCGACGTGAGGTTCTGCCAACCTGAGATCCGGTGACGTTTGACCGTGAGAACGCATCCCAGACCAGTTCCATATCCAGCCTCACTATTGCAGCGGGGGCTCAGGGTGATCCTCGCATCGGCCGCGACGGTGACGCTGGCTTCGTGTTTGAGTTCCGGAGGTCTGGCAAGGAATTCAGCATTAGATACCGCGGCTCGGTTGACTACCAGTCGGAGTTTGGAGAGCACTTCAATCGCCCCTGAATCCTGGCCGAGTGAAGCTTGGTGGACGACGTTTGGTGACCACCAGTTAGACGAGCTCGAGCGGAGGGCATTGAGCGGTCAACCAAGTCTACGCCTGGCAGCGGCCCGCGTCCGCCAGGCAGAAGCCCTTGTTGGAGTCGCCGGTGCTAATCGTTTTCCGCAAGTTGGGGCGAGCTTGAAGAGCACCCGACAGCGATACAGTGCAAATAGCACGGTGCCGAAGCCACTGGCCGGCAGCTGGGACGTCTTTAGCGATCTGAGCCTGGGCGTCAGTTACGAAATAGACTTCTGGGGGAAGAACCAGGCAACGTTTGAAGCCGCCCTGAATCGAGCGCAGGGAATAGAAGTTGACTATCACGCAGCACAGTTGTTACTCACAACATCGATTGCGCGCACCTATCTCAGGCTTGCGCACGGTTATGCGCAAAGAGACCTTGCCGAAGCCACATTGAAAGAGCGCGAGAAAATTCTGCAACTTACCCAGCAGAGAGTTGCTGCACAAATCGACTCAAAAATCGAGTTAAAGCAGGCAGAGGCCGCTCTGCCCGCCACACGAAGCGCCATCGCGAGCTTCAATGAACTCATCGCGCTGACGGAGGCACAACTTGCACAGCTCGTGGGCGAAGGCCCCGACTGGGGCATGGCCATCTCCCGTCCACGACTAAACCTGTCCACGCCAGTTTCACTGCCGAGCAATATCCCCGCGGAACTCATTGGTCGGCGCCCTGATCTGGTAGCGCAGCGGTGGCGCGTTGAAGCGGCTAGTAAAGACATCGAGGTGGCGAAGGCGCAGTTCTACCCGAACGTTAGTCTGACAGCGTTCATGGGCTTCCAGAGTCTTGGATTGCCGGATCTTCTCACCGCAGGCAGCCGCGTCATAGGAGTGGGGCCCGCGATCTCACTTCCTATCTTCGACGGAGGCCGCCTCCGGGGAAACTTGGCGGCACACCAGGCGGAGTATGACATTGCGGTCGAACAGTACAACGGAAATCTCATTGCCGCGGTACACGACGTAGTCAATCAGCTAACGTCAATGAAATGGCTCAGGGAACAAATCGACGAGCAACACCAAGCCCTCATCCTGGCGCAGGAAGCCTTTGAGCTCTCAACGAATCGATACAAGAGTGGTGTCGGTAACTACCTCCAGGTGCTTTCTGCGGAGAGCCTGGTACTTACACAAAAGCGGATTCTGGTCGAGCAAGAGGCGCGCGGGCGTGAATTGACAGTCGACTTAATTCGCGCGCTTGGCGGCGGCTATGTCCCGGAAGAAAGTACGGAGCAGTAACGCCGATCGAGCATGGCAATGCTGGATACGAGGCAAACATGGCACACCCGGAAAACGACCCTGAAGCACCAACGGCAAAAAGTCATCAGCCGCGTAAGCGCCAGCTGCTGAACATTGTGATTCCGGTCGGTGTGGCAATCGCTTCGGCCATCGTAGCAGTTTTCTGGTATGGCGCCGCACGCAATCAGGAGACGACTGAAGATGCTTACGTGGAGGGGAACATCGTGCAGGTGACGCCACAGATTTCCGGTGTCGTCACTGCGATTGGCGCAGACAACACTGATTACATCGCGGAGGGCCAGGTACTGGTGCACTTGAATGATGTTGACGCGCAGCTCTCGCTCGCCCGCGCTCAAGCTGCTCTCGCGAGAGCGGTCAGGCAGGTTCGCGGTCAGTTTGCCGCTGCAAGCCAGACCAAGGCTAATCGTGACCTGAAGGCAGCGGATCTGAACAAGGCGCAAGCAGATGTCATGCGGCGCAAGGCTCTGGTAGCGAGCGGAGCGATTTCGGGAGAGGAACTGCATCACGCCGAAGACGCGCTCGTCGTCGCCAAGGCCGCCTTTGAAGCGGCCGAGCAGCAGTTGGTCGGGAGTCGCGCTCAAATCGACGGGACGAAGGTTTCATCACATCCCGACGTAATGAGCGCGGCAACGCAAGTGCGAGACGCATATGTTGCACTACAACGCACAACTATTCGGGCACCAGTAAGCGGTGTTGTGACCAAGCGTAGCGTCCAGGTCGGGCAACGCGTTAATGCCGGCACGGCACTGATGTCTGTGGTGCCGTTGGACCATCTTTGGGTGAGCGCCAATTTCAAGGAATCCCAGCTCAGGCATATCCGCATTGGTCAACCTGTAGCCCTGATTACGGACGTGTACGGGACGGAGATTGAGTACCAAGGGGTCGTGGTCGGTCAGGATGCCGGCACCGGCAGTGCGTTCGCCCTGCTCCCTGCCCAAAATGCGACCGGCAACTGGATCAAGGTTGTCCAGCGAGTGCCGGTGAAGATAGCGCTAGATTCATCTCAGATTGCCGCCCATCCTCTGCGCGTTGGCCTGTCGATGAAGGTGATCGTCAATACCACGAAGCGGGATGGTAGGGCTGTAGCGGAGAAAGGGCATAGTCCGCAATCCTACAAGACAGATATATTTGCCAACGAACTCGCGAACGCAGACGAAATGGTGGAAAAGCTTATCCAAGCGAATCTCTAGTTGTCACATCGATCCAGATCGGGAGTCATCGTGAGCCAACCATCGAGAAAGCCACAGCTTCTCCTCCTTACCATATTCCTGCTGAACGGCATCGAGTTCCTCCAGACCGGCATGATTGCGTTCGCGTCTGCTCCGATCATGGGCGAGATCGGGGCTGGGCCAGAAGAATTCAGCCTGGTCAGCGCAGCCTATGCAAGCGTTGCCGTCATGGCTATATCCCAGCAGCGCTGGTTTGTAGAGCGCCTGGGATGGCGTAGGTTTTTGCAGTACTCGTTGAGCATCTTCATGATCGGAGCGGTCATTTGCGGATCAAGTCAAGCCTATAGTGAATTCCTTCTTGGCCGTCTCGTGATGGCACTGGGTGGGGCGTCATTCATGACCTCGGCGCGCATCATGGTCAATCACATTCATCCTGGCCCACAAAGATTTACCGGGATCAAGGCGTTCGCTGTTGCGCTCGCCGCCGGTACCGCGGCCGCGCCGTGGTTGGCATCGGTTTCGGTGGCGAACGATAACTGGAGTTCGATATTCTGGATCGTGGTCGGCGCCTCAGCGGTAGTGTTTGTACTGGTGACGGCGGTTTTCGATGGTGAGTCGCCGTCGTCAAGTGACAGTGATAAGTCGCAATCGCATCCCGTCTTGCTAATGTTGCTGGCTAGCGGTGCATTCCTTCTGCTTTATTCGCTCCAACGGACCTACTACGATTTCTACAGCGACGGCATTCCCATTTTTTTGACCGCTTCAGTTGCAGTAGTTGCTCTCATTTACTATGTCAGCGCCGAGCATCGACGCGAGACTCCTTTGATCAGAGTCAGGGCGCTGCTAAATCCACGCTATGTCGCAGGCGTTCTGCTTTTCACCTGCTGCTACGTCATTCTCGGTGCGGATAACTATGTGCTTCCAGCCCTGTTGCAACGGACACTTGGGTATCCGTGGCAGACTGTTGGGCAGTTTCAGGCAATGGGATTGGCCTCGGCTCTCGTCAGCTGGTTTATCCTGGCGCGACTTCTGCCAAAGTATCCGAGTCCTCGTAAATTCTTTGTGATTGGCTTCGGCGCGCTGGCGACGTTCGGCTGGCTTCTGTCCGGGCTCACGCCTGCAGCCAACCTCTGGCTGGATATCCTGCCGGCATTGCTGCTAAACGGGGTCTTCATGATGTTTGTCATGGCCAATGCTGCAATCCAGACATTCAGGGATGTCCAGTACGACGAAACGGTGTTCTCCCATGCCCAGCAAGCTAAAAATATGCTGGCGCAGATCGGTCTGGCGCTAGGAATCAGTCTGGCGACAATCGGACAGCAATGGCGGTCGACAGTGCACTACGACGCGCTGGCCAGAAATATCCATCTCGGCAACCCCATTTATCTACAGGCTGTCGACCACCTGGCAAGCCAGGTGTCGACCGTACTCGGGCAAGCGGACGCAGGCAGAGTCGCCGTGGCGCTGGTCGCGCAGTCCTTGGCTCAACAGGCAAATCTTCTCGCAAACCTTGACCACTTTTCCGTGATTGCGGTCATTGGTGGACTCGGTGTCGTGGTCAGCTTAAGCCAACGGCTGCTCAAGTAACTTATCGGGCTTGCGAGCGGCCAGGCCGCCGTCAGAATTTGTGTCGAAGGTTCAGTGTGACGCCAGTCTGGTTCTGCCCGGCCGCGATGGTGCTGCCGAAGCCGTTCAGACCGAGATTGGAGTTGTCCCTGTTGCGCGCATAGCCGATGGTCAGGAAGGCGTCGGTGCGTTTGGACAGCGCATAGTTGGCTGACCCTACCAGGCTCCACGGGTCTTGGCCAGAGCGCTTGTCGTTAAAGTAATAGCCGGCCGCTGTGAGGCTCAGGGCCGGTGTGGCCTGCAGGCGGTAACCCAGCCAATAAACATCGTTCCGGCGGCCTGGCGCGGTCGCCGCCAGCCCGATATTGCCGCTGAACCAGCGATAGCCGGCGAACAGCGTGGAACTGCCAAAGCTGAAGTTGCCGGCCGCTGCAAGGCGGCGGTCGCGCTGTCCAGAATTCTGGCCCGTGAGGCCGCGCGTGCCTTGCTGCTGGTCGTAGATCAGGGTCAGGCCGAAGGGGCCGCCCGCGTATTCCAGCCCGCCGCCGAAGGCGCGGTCGCTCTTGAGGTCGCCCGCGGTTTCACTGGCAAGCGAACTGGCGCCGCCGCTGGTGATGGTGGTACCCCTGGCAAAGCTGTACAGCGCGACGGCGGTCACGGGCCCGAACTTCCCTGTGTACTTGGCAGTGTTGTCGTAGCGACCGACGAAGTTGGGATCCATCATCAGCGCGGAATAGTGCCCGGCCAGCACCATTGGCTCATAGTTGATCAGAAGGTCATACAGTGCATTCTGCTGCCGCCCGAGTGTGACGCGGCCCCACTGGTTTTCCAGCCCGGCGAAGGCCTGCCGCCCGAAGAGCCGGCCGCCCTGGCTGGAGGTGCCGGCGTCGAGGTCGAATCCGCTCTCCAGGACATAGACCGCCTTGGCGCCGCCGCCGAGGTCCTCGACGCCGCGCAAGCCCCAGCGCGAGCCGGACACATTGCCCGAGGTCATCCGGAACAGTTTGTCGCCTTGCGCATTGGCATTGCTGAGGTACTCGAGGCCGATGTCGGCTACGCCGTAGAGCGTAACCGACGATTGCGCGGCGGCAAGCTGTGCCGATGTCGCCAGCAGAATGCCGAGGCACAGTGTTCTTCTCATGGAATCCTCCATTTTTCTTATTGCACGCAGGGTGGGAAAACGCTGCGCCGCGCAGTGAGCGCGGCGCGAGTGGGGGCACTGAGGCAGGCGATGCGGCGCATGTCCGCGTCGGCTCTCAGGTCCAAGTACGACTTGCGGATGGACGTTTCTGTGCTGCCGGAACGGGCAGCAAGCAAGCACTATTCGAGAGATATCGCGTACTTCGCCGCGAGTTGCTTCCAGAACGGGATTTCGGTCGCGATTGTCGCGGCAAAAGTTGCCGGATCTGAACCCACCGCGTCATATCCCTGGGCCTCGAGGATCTTGCGCACCTCAGGCTTTTTCATTGCGGCCAACGTGAGCGCGACCAGTCTCTTCAGAACGGGCTCAGGCAGGCCGTTCGGGGCAATGAGCCCGAACCACACGCGCATATCCAGGCTGGTCACGCCTTGTTCCGACGTTGAGGGTACCGCCGGAATGTACCTGCTGCGGTCATGACCGGTGACCGCCAGCACTCCGATACGGGGATCGCGGCTATACGGAAGCGCATTGGCTACCGTGCTGATAAAGATGGGCACCTGGCCGCCCAACGCATCGACCAATGCCGGAGCACAGCCCTTGTAGGGAACATGGACGAAGCGTACATTCCACGCCGCGGCGAGCATGGCGCCGGCGAAATGCTGCGGTGTGCCGTTTCCGCACGATGCGTATGCGAGCGGCTGGCCAGACGCTTTCGCTTTGGCGCGAAGGGCCGACAATGCCGATATGCCAAGCGTGTTCGATACACCAATGACGAGCGGGGACGAGGCAATCAGCGAGACCGGCTGGAAATCTCGCTGTGGATCGAAGGCTAACCGCTTGTACAGCGCACCATTCATCGTGAGATTGCTGGTGGTGAGGCCAATGGTGTAGCCGTCTGCTTGCGATTTCGCGATGGCATCGAGGCCGATGTTCCCGGACGCGCCGGCGCGGTTTTCTACGACAAAAGGTTGTCCTGTATCCGTCGTGAAGGATTTTGCGAGTACGCGAGCAATGCTGTCCGTTCCGCCGCCGGCGGGAAAGGGCACAACAATGCGGACCGGCCTGGTGGGATAGTCTTCTGCCGCGAAGGCGGACTGGACCACTACGGTCGACCAGAGCATTGCCGCGAGCGTGGCTGCTGCGACCTTGGCCAACGGTGCCCTTTCCGAGGCAGGGCATGACTTACCGCGGGGCCGGCAAGAAACGCGATTGATAAAGGTCGTGCAGTCCATGCTGTCTCCTGCGAGGGCCTGATGCCAGGCCACCATGTTGTTTGTGGCTGCAATTGTGGGTAACCTCATCCATATCTTCAAATAGTTCTTATACCGTAATCACATAGCAATCCAGCTATGGATGGAGGAGGCGCGTGCGCGGATTCGACCCATATCTCACTTTCCAGAAACTTGAAGTTTTCTGCACCGTGGCGGAGCTCGGCAGTGTGACGCGCGCAGCCGACAGGCTGTGCATTGCGCAACCCGTCGTCACTGCGCACCTGCGCAGCATGGAGGCCCGGCTGGGGTATCCCCTGGTGGCGCGTGCCGGCAGGAACATCGCGCTCACCGAAGCAGGAGAGCGTGTCTATCGTTGGGCGACCGAAGTCATCACGCGGACGCGCGAAATCGAGCGGGAGCTCGCAGGACTTGAGGGCGGGGGTGCCGGAAACGCGGTCGTTGCAACGTCGATGTCGATCGGCTCCTATGCATTGCCGCCACTGATAGTGGATTTCTACCGGCAGCACCCCAACGGACTGGTGACCGTTCAGATTTCAAACCCGCAAGCAGCAGTGGACGCGACGCGCATAGGGGGCTGCGATTTTGCGGTAATCCTGCTGACGGCAAAGCAAGATCTGGATGGGCTGACGGCGATTCCGCTGTGGGAGGAAGACCTTTTGCTGGTATGCGCGCCGGGCAGCCGCTGGGTCAAACAACCGTCAAAGGAACTCGACCTTCATCAGGTGCCCTTTATCAGCACGCCACGGAATCTGGCAAGGCGTGAATTGGAGGACACGCATCTGCGCAAGCATGGCCTCGAGAACCGCAGGGTCGTGCTGGAGCTGGGGCATCCTGAAGCAATGAAGCACGCGGTCCGGCAGGACATCGGGCTGAGTTTCATGCTTGCTTCCTCGATCCGCGCCGATGTGGCACGCGGAGACCTGGTGGTCCTTGATCGCCCCGACTTGCCAATGAAGATTCCATCCTACGTGGTGTACCGGGAAGACAAGCGCTTCTCCGCTTTTCAGGCAGCGCTCTTGCAGTTCATCCGCGACGCCGCGCCGCAAAACAACGCCCTGCAGGTGCACCTCAAATCATAGTTGGTGGAGTATGGATCAAGGCCTAAATAGCTAATAGACCTATCATCAACCCAAGTCTAAGCTGTAACGACGTTCCGGGCAGTAGTGCGGCGTCGTATGTCCCGGGACGCGAATCGAACCACATTCGCCAACCTGAGACTAGGCCCTCCATGTGCAACTCCCATACCAATCCCGGCAGCAGCGTCGACTACGCTGAAGATCTCGATCGTCCTTCCGGCTCCGCAAGCGACACGTTGATCGAAGACCTGGTGTGTGCCAATCACATCTTGTTCGATCAGGGCATTGTCGATGCCTTTGGCCACGTCAGCGTCCGGCACGACAAGGATCCAGGCCGGTTTCTGCTGGCGAGGAACATGGCACCCGCCACTGTTACGCCAGACGACATTGTGGAGTTCAAGCTGGACGGGTCTCCAGTCAACGCGGGGGGGCGCGCCATCTACCTGGAGCGATTCATCCATGGCGAGATCTACAGGGCCCGACCCGACGTGCACGCCATCGTGCATAGCCACTCGCCTACCGTACTTCCATTCAGCGTCGTCAAGAACACCCCCTTCAGGCCCGTATGCCATATGAGCGGTTTCCTGGGCGCTGGAACACCGATCTTCGAGATTCGCGAAACTGCCGGCGACGCGACCGACCTGCTGATCCGCGATGGCAAGCTTGGCGCTGCGCTTGCGCAGAAGCTTGGCGAGGCGTCGTTTGTTTTGATGCGGGGCCATGGTTCCACCGTCGTCGGTCCCACGCTCAAGCACGCCGTCTACCGAGCGGTCTACGCAGAAGTGAATGCGCAGCTACAGGTGGGCGCTATGCGGCTTGGCGAGGTGACTTACCTCAGCCAGGGCGAAGCCGATACTGCCTGCCGGAATATCGAAACGCAAATCGAACGTCCATGGGCGCTTTGGAAGATGCGGGTGCAGCGCACCGGCGCCGTGGACGGACGCTGACCTGGGCGCGTGCCGGTGCGTGTCGCTTGCTGCCAACACCGGCGCGTCTATTACTGATGCCCACATCGCTCTCGAACCGTAAGCAAAGGCTTTTCGAGAGGAACTCATAAAGGTCACGCACGAATCACGAAAACAGGAAACACCAGCCGACGGCGCTACTGACGATAACAAATATGCCGGAATGCGGTGACGTGGACGAGCGATTGCTGCTTCTTTACTGCACGCGCTCTAACGCGAAAGGGCCCGCAACCTGACAGGGCCCCACCCGCAGTAAATACAGGAGACAAGACATGAAATTCAATCCCGGCACAGGGATGCTTGCCCTTTGCCTTGCCACCGTGATCATTGGCGTACCTGCCTCGGCGCAGACCTACCCGACCAAGCCCATCCACATCGTCGTGCCGCTTCCGCCCGGCGGATCCAATGACGTGCTTGCCCGAATCCTGGCGCAGAAAATGTCCGAGTCTTTTGGCCAGCCCGTCATCGTTGAAAACAAGCCGGGTGCCGCAGGCAATATCGCCACCGATTTCATAGCCAAGGCCGAAGGCGACGGCTACAGCATCGCCGTTGCACCCAATCAGACCGTGGCGGTTAACCCGGTTCTGTATCCCAGGCTGCCGTTTGAGGTGAGCCGGGACCTGACGGGCATCGCCCTGCTGGGTCGCGTGCCCATGGTGCTGGTGGTGTCGCCAGGCAAGGTGGCGGCAACTTCGGTCGCCGAATTGATCGCGCTGGCAAAAGCCAACCCCGACAAGCTTTCCTATGCGTCCGCCGGCTCGGGCAGCCCGCAGCACATGGCGGCGGAAGTCTTCAAGTCCATGACAGGAACCCGCATCACCCAGATCCCATACAAAGGCTCGGCCCCCGCGCTTGTGGATTTGTTGGGTGGCAACGTGGACATGATGTTCTGCCCAATCAATTCAGCCCTGCCGCACATCCGCAGCGGCAGGCTGCGCGCACTTGGTACCAGTGGCGCGAAGCGCGTCGAGCTGCTGCCAAAGGTGCCGACGATTGCCGAGACGCTTCCCAATTTCGAAAGCGATATCTGGATCGGCATGGTTGCCCCAGCCAGGACGCCACCGGCCATCATCAACAAGCTCAATGCTGAGTTGCGCCGCTCGCTGGCGCTACCCGATGTACAGGGCAAGCTGGCCGAGCAGGGCATCTATGCGGAAACCAGCACGCCCCTCGAATTCACCAGGCTGATCGCCAGCGACCAGAAGCGCTGGGCAGAGGTGATCAGGGCCGCAAACATCAAGCCCGAATAATTCTCTTCTTTTCATTTTCACCTGGGAGTTTCCATGAACGTTCCCTCCGGTCCCTCCGTGCGCCGCGATATTCCCACGCCTTCCGAACCGGATGAAGCCGTCTGGGCCAGTGACGCGATTGCCGATATGCTGCGCGCGATGAACATCCCCTATGTGCTGCTCAATCCTGGCGCAAGTTTTCGCGGCCTGCATGACAGTATCGTGAACCACCTGGGCAATGAAAAGCCGCAGATGATGGTGGTGCTCCATGAAGAGCATGCGGTGGCCATCGCGCACGGCTACACCAAAGTTACTGGCAAGCCGCTGGTGGCCATTGTGCACAGCAATGTCGGGCTGATGCACGGCTCCATGGCTATTTTCGATGCCTGGGTGGATCGCGTGCCGGTCATTGTGCTGGGTGCCACCGGACCGGTCGACGCGAACAAGCGCCGGCCGTGGATCGACTGGATTCATACGGCGCAGGACCAGGCCGCGCTGGTGCGCCACTTTATCAAGTGGGATGCGCAGCCGGCTTCGATTCCGTCCGCGCACGAAGCGCTTCTGCGGGCCCGCCAGATTGCCACCACCGCACCCAAGGGCCCGGTCTACGTCTGTTTTGATGCGGCACTGCAGGAATCGAGGCTGGCTGAGCGGCCGGCGATTCCCGAGCCGGCGCGCTATCTCGCGCCGCCGCCGGCCCGGCCTTCGGATGACATCGTGGCGCAGGCGGCAGCGCTTCTGTCAGAAGCCAGCCGCCCGGTGATCCTGATGGGCCGCGTGTCCCGCGACGTCGAAGGCTGGGAGCAGCGCATCCAGCTGGCCGAAACTCTGAACGCTGAAGTGCTGACCGACCTGCGTGTCGGCGCGGCCTTTCCGACCGACCACCCGCTGCACGCAGCGCCCAGCGGTGCCTTTCTCACAGCTAATGCACAGGAAGTCTTGCGCGAAGCCGACGTGGTGCTCAGCCTGGACTGGCTGGATCTTTCAGGAACGCTGAAGCAGGCCTGGGGAGACAAGCCCGTCGGCAGCAAGATCATCCAGGTCTCCGTGGACCACTACAGCCACAATGGCTGGAGCATGGACCACCAGGGCCTGCCGCCGGTCGATGTCTTCATGTTGTGCGAGCCTGAGCCGGCCGTGGCCTTGTTGAACCAGCACGTCAAGCCGCGCGAAACGCCGGCGCCCGCCAAACGGCCGCTTCCCCCGGTCTCAGTGACGCTGCCCGTGCCAGGCGCCACCAGCGGTAGCAACATTACGGTGACCACGCTGGCGGCCACCTTAAAGCGCGCCGTTGGTGAGCAAGAGGTTTGCCTGATGCGCCTGCCGTTGAGTTGGAGTGGCGAGATGTGGGACTTCCGGCACCCATTGGACTTTCTAGGGTACGACGGCGGCGGGGGCATCGGCTCGGGCCCCGGCATGTCGATAGGCTCTGCGCTGGCCCTCAAAGGCAGCGACCGTCTACCGGTCGCGGTGATCGGCGACGGTGACTACATGATGGGCGTCAACGCGCTCTGGACGGCCGCCAATGCACGCATCCCAATGTTGATGGTGGTGTGCAACAACCGTTCATTCTTCAACGACGAGGTGCACCAGGAGCGCGTCGCGCGCCAGCGCAAGCGGCCGATTGAGAACCGCTGGATAGGCCAGCGCATCAGCGACCCACCGCCCGACCTCGCCATGATGGCGCGCGGCCAGGGGCTTACCGGCATCGGCCCAGTCGAGGACGCCGCCGAACTGGAAGAAGTCCTGCGCGATGCCATCGCAGCAGTCAAGAAGGGCGAGACCGTGGTGGTCGACGTGGTGGTGCAAACCGGCTACAGCCCGGCCATGACGGCGGGCCTGACGCGGTCGAAGGACTGATTGCGCTCCGGCGCCCGGCATTTCTATTGTTGAGGACACAGAACCTATGCGCGCACACGAAATTCCCCCCGGCGTCTTGCCGACGCGACGCGAACTGTACTACGGCGGTGCGTGGCACACCCCCAAGGCGGGTGGCTACGCCGAGACCATCAACCCCGCTTACAACGAGACCATTACCACTGCGCCGCTTGCCGATGAGGCCGATGTGGCCGCCGCGGTGCAGGCGGCCCATGCAGCTTTTCCAGCCTGGGCCGCCACGCCACCCGTCGAGCGGGGGCGCTACCTGCGCAAGGCCGCCGCGGTGTTGCGCGAGCATGCCAAGCCGCTGGCGCTGCTGGACTCGCTCAACAATGGCAATCCGGTGTCGGCTCTGGCCATGGACGCGGCCTTTGCTGCCGACTGTCTGGAGTACTTCGCAGGCCTGGCCACGGAAATCAAAGGGGAGACCATCCCCATGGGCGACGGCAACCTGAACTACACCATGCAGGAGCCGCTAGGCGTTATCGCCCGTATCGTGGCGTATAACCACCCACTCATGTTTGCCGCTGCACGCCTTGCCGCGCCGCTGGCGGCCGGCAACACCGTGGTGGTGAAGTCGCCCGACCAGGCGCCGCTGTCCATCCTGCGGCTAGCCGAACTGGTGGGCGATATCTTTCCGGCCGGTGTTGCGAATTTTTTGTGCGGCGGTCGTGAATGCGGCGACGCCATGGCACGGCACCCGCTGGTGCGCAAGATCACGCTGATTGGCGGAGTGCCCACAGGCCGTGCCGTCATGAAGACCGCTTCGGACAACCTCAAGCCTGTACTACTGGAACTTGGCGGAAAGAACGCGCTGATTGCCTACCCCGATGCGGATCTCGACAAACTTGTGAACGGCATCCTGGGAGGTATGAACTTCACTTGGTCGGGTCAGAGCTGCGGCTCCACTAGCCGCGTCTTTCTGCATGAGTCCATCCATGACCAGGTACTGGAGAAAATCGTCCAGTTGCTGCCGCAGCGCCACAAGCCCGGGATCCCGACAGACCCCGAGACCACGATGGGCTCGCTCGTCAGCCGTGCACAACTGGAAAAAGTGCAGGGCTATGTGGCTAAGGGTCTGGAAGATGGCGGACGGCTGGTGTGCGGTGGCAAGCAGCCGGACGCCCCTGCTCTGAAGGACGGCTTCTTCTACGAAGCCACTGTGTTCGCCGACATGAAGCCGCACATGCGTTTGGCTCAGGAAGAAGTGTTCGGCCCCATCATGTCGGTTTTCAAGTGGAGCGACGAAGACGCGTTGTTCGAGCAGGTCAATGGCGTGGAGTTTGGCCTGACTGGCTCGATCTGGACGCAAAGCCTGAACACGGCGCATCGTGCAGCCAAACGCATGCACACGGGCTATGTGTGGATCAACAACTCCAGCCAGCACTTCATGGGTGCGCCTTTCGGCGGCGTGAAGCAGTCGGGCATAGGCCGTGAGGAATGCTTTGCCGAGTTGCTGGAGTTTACGTACACCAAGAATGTGAACCTGAAGCTGGCTTAAGGCGCTGGCCGGACTCAGCCCCGGGCGGACCGGGGCCGTGGGGCTCCAGTGTGGCACGCTTCAGAAATCGGACAGTATTGCAGCACAAGGGCCTCGCTGTTGAGCACAAAAAGCTCAATCGCGGTTTCCAATTGACCGACCACCAGCTCACCCGTCTTTGGTAAGAAAAATCGCGGGTGAAGCCGGTCCACCCGTCGATCTCCTTCAGCAGTCCGGCATCTTGACGCAGCCGAGTGCCGCTCCTATGTCCGTCTGCGCCTGCAGCAGTCGCTCGCTCAGGGCTGACGGACGTCTGCTTCCCGGCCAACTCGGTCGTCCAATCAGTACACTGCCAGTGACCGAAGTTGCCAGCTACTGCCGTTGGGCTGCCCAGAGGGTCAACAATGGTTAGGGGCTGCTCGCTGAGGACGCAGGGAAGCGGCGGCGGGCCGATAAGGCCCGATAACGGTGCCTTATTATCCAGGACGGCGCCGCCTCGCGCTTTTTTCTGAGCGCAATCGCCCACGAGTTGGCGTCCCATGCGCCTGTTCGGATGAGCCTCAGCGCTCGAATGGCCGGTGCAACGGCAGCTCGGGGTTGAGGCGCACACCGAACCCGGGCGCATCCAGCGCGGAGGCCTTCATTCGTCCGTTCACTGGCACTGGCTCGTCAAGCAATTGCGGATGGAACATCGGCACGATCTCGTCCGCGCCCGGCGACATATTCAGGAATTCAGCAAATGGGCTGTTGTGGCGCGTGATGACAAAGTGATAGCTGTAGACCGACGAGCCGTGAGGGACCACCAGCTTGCCCCGCGCGTCGGCCAATGCGGAGATTTTGATCAGCTCGGTAATGCCGCCGCACCAGCCGACATCCGGTTGCAGGATGTCGCAGCATTCCATCTCCAGCAGCATGCGAAAGCCCCAACGCGTAGCCTCATGCTCACCGGTGCTCACGAGCATGCCGCGCGGTACATTGCGACGTAGCTCGGCGTAGCCCCAGTAATCGTCGGGCGGCAAGGCCTCCTCGATCCATTTCATCCCAAACTCGTTGTACGCGGCCTGAGCGAGACGCGTAGCATAGTCAACATCCAGGCTCATCCAGCAGTCGTACATCAGCCAGAAGTCCGGGCCGCATTTTTCGCGCATGTCAGCGAGCAGTTCCAAGTTCTTCCTCAGGCCTTCTTTGCCTTCCGCGGGGCCGTGGTGTAACGGCAGCTTGCCGCCGATGAAGCCCTGCTGCTTGGCGAAATCGGGCCGCGCGCCCGTCATGTAGAACTGCAGTTCATCACGCACCGGACCCCCAAGCAGCGCGTGGACAGGCTCCTTGCGGATCTTGGCCAGCAGATCCCACAGCGCCAAGTCCACGCCCGAGATGGTATTGAGGACGATACCCTTTCGTCCGTAGTAAAGCGTCGAGTTGAACATCTGGTCCCAGATTTTCTCGATGTCCGTCACCTTCTGGCCCTCGATGAAGCGGGCGAGATGCCTCTCGACAATCCAGCAGCCGAGCTCGCCGCCGGTCGTGACAGCAAAGCCCACGGTGCCATCGCTCGCCTCGATCTCGACCACCAGCGTGCCAAGGACGTTGAGGCCAAAACTCCGGCGGCTCTGCCGGAACTCGGGATACTTGGACATTGGCGTGGCGATGTGATCGTCAATCCAGTGACCATCACCCTGGTCGTGATAGTCAGCGCCAGCGCCGCGCAGCGTGAAAGCGCGAACGTGCTTGATGGTAGGCATGGACATGTGGGAACTCCTACAAAAGGCTCAGTTTGTTTGGTCAGAGGTGTTCGGGGGCGAACCGCTCGGGTTCAAGCCGAGTGCGTCCCAGGATTTGCCACGGGAGTGGCAGCCCTCGGGCTTCGGAGTTTCAGGAACAGCACTGCGCCGATCGCAGTGGTGACGGAGAGAAGATTGAGCCCGGCACTCGGCGATGCAAAGGCATGCTCCGCCCACGTCTTGACGTTCGGCGCGACAAAGCCGCCGAGTGCGCCGAGCGAATTGATCAGAGCGATGCCGCCAGCAGCCGCGGCTCCCCCGAGGTAGTTTGTCGGGAAGGTCCAGAACAGCGGCTGCACCCCGATGAAGCCGGCGGCCGCGAAGCACAGGGCAATCAGTGCGACGATCGGAGATGCCGCATTGACTGAGAGCGCGATGCCGGCGGCCGCCACGGCCAGCGTGGCGAGCGCGATGCGCTCATGGTGTCCGCGCCGCTCGGCCATTCGGGGAAGGAAGTAAGCCGCCGCGAGCGCACAGACCCACGGGATCGCTGTTACCAGGCCGACTTCGAAGCCGACCTTCTTACCCAGCAGCGCCGCCACTTGCGTCGGCAGGTAGAACACCACGCCGTACACGCTGACTTGAATCAGGAAGTAGATGAGCGATAGGAACAGCACCCGACCGTTGCCCAACGCGCGCAATACCGTGCTCGGTCCGTGCGAGGATTTGATTTGCTCTTCGCTATCGATGGCCAAAGCGAGGACATCGCGCTCGGCGGGGGACAGCCATTTCGCATCGCGTGGGGTATTGTCGAGATACCAGTACGCCCACACGCCCACAATGCTCGCGAGCAGCCCTTCGACCATGAAAAGCCATTGCCAGCCTTTGAAGCCTAGCAAACCATCGAGTTCGAGCAGCATGCCAGAGAGCGGGCTGCCGAAGATGAATGCCAGGGGCGCGCCAAAGTAGAACATCCCCATCACGCGGGTGCGTGCACTCGCCGGGAACCACTTCGTCAAATAGTAGATGACGCCGGGAAAGAATCCGGCCTCCGCTACCCCCAGTAGGAAGCGCAGCGCATAAAAGGCGGTTTCACTGTGGACAAACATCAGTGCAGCGGAAACCATTCCCCACGTCACCATGATCCGCGACATCCAGATGCGGGCGCCAACGCGGTGCATGATCAAATTGCTCGGCACTTCGAGTAACGCGTAGCCGAGAAAGAACACACCGGCGCCGAGTGCAAACATTGAATCGGAGATGCCAGTATCGAGCTGGAAAGCCTTCTTTGCGAAGCCGACGTTGGCGCGGTCGAGAAAGGCAAGCACGTACATCAGCAGTAGAAAAGGCACCAGGCGTACAATCGCCTTGGCGGTTACCGACTCAATGGCCGGACGATGGGCATTCATGATGTGTGTCTCCGGGGCGCGGCTGCCTTGCGGGCCTGCGCGCCCTTTTTTGTAATGTTTGGTCCATGGAATCGCGACCTGTCTGATGCAGGCCTGCGTCCAGGCTCAATAGGTGGCGCGTCCGCCAGAGAGGTCAAACACCGCCCCAGTGCTGAAGGCGCAGTCTTCGGTAGTCAGCCAGGTGATCATCGAGGCGGCCTCGTCTACTTCAAGGAAGCGCCCCATGGGGATCTTGGACAACATGAACTCGATATGCTCGGCTTTCATCGAATTGAAGATCGGCGTCTTGGCAGCGGCAGGCGTAACCGCGTTAACTAGTACACCGCTCTTAGCCAATTCCTTGCCGAGCGACTTGGTCAGCCCGATCAGGCCAGCCTTGGAAGCGCTGTAGTGTGACGCGTTGGGGTTTCCCTCCTTGCCGGCCACAGACGCGATGTTGACGATGCGCCCATAGGCCTGTTTGATCATCTGAGGCGCGACGGCGCGGCACGTCAGGTAGCTGCCGATCAGGTTCACCTCGATCACACGGCGCCACACTTCTGGTTCCAGTTCCCAGGTCGAGCCGTTGCCGCCCGTGATGCCAGCGCTGTTGACCAGGACATCGATGCGACCGAGCTTGCCCAGAGTCGCCTTCGTGGCGGCACCCACGGAAGCTTCGTCGGTCAGTTCAACCACTTCGGTGGTGACCTTGCCGAATTGGGCCAGAGCGTTACGAGCCGTGGTGAGTTGGACTTCGTTGATATCCCACAGTGCCACCTCGGCGCCCGACCTAAGCATGCGTTCCGCGACGGCGTAACCGATGCCCTGAGCGCCGCCAGTGACGATGGCCACGCGGCCTTTCATGTCAAGCTGATTCATTGTGCGCCCTCTACATTGGCAGGGACAGTGCGCTGGCGCTGCTCACCGAGCCCAGTGATGCCGAGCCGCATGACCTGGCCCGCGCCGAGGTAGACTGGAACGGGCTTCTGGCCGAAGCCCACGCCCGGCGGCGTGCCGGTGGAAATCACATCGCCCGGCTGCAGGCTCATGAACTGGCTGATATAGGACACCAGCGTCGGCACGTCGAAGATCATTGTGCTCGTGTTTCCATTCTGGTAGGACTTGCCGTCTACTTCTAGCCAGAGTGCGAGCGCCTGCGCGTCGGGCACTTCGTCCCTGGTCACCAGCCAGGGGCCCAGCGGGCCGAATGTGTCGCAGCTCTTGCCCTTGTCCCACTGGCCGCCGCGTTCGAGTTGGTAGGCACGCTCCGAAACGTCGTTGACGATGCAATAGCCGGCCACGTGGTCCAGCGCATCGGCCTTCGACACGTATCGCGCGGTCTTTCCGATCACCACGCCGAGTTCCACTTCCCAGTCGACCTTTTCAGCGCGGGGTGGGATTTCGACGTCGTCATTGGGGCCCACGATTGCGCTGGTGGCTTTCATGAACAGCACCGGTTCGGTCGGTATCGCCATATTCGATTCCGCCGCATGGTCGGAATAGTTCAGGCCGACGCAAACCATCTTGCCCACCGCGCCAACGCAGGGACCAACGCGGGGTGAGCCCTCTACCAGCGGCAGAGTCGCCGGATCTATGGCGGCCAAGCGTGCCACCGACTGCGGGGAAATCGTGTCGCCCGTGACATCGGGAATGTGGGCAGAAAGATCGCGGATGCGGCCCTGTGCATCGACCATACCTGGCCGTTCCTGGCCTGCCGCGCCATAGCGGATCAGCTTCATTGTGTCTCCTGTCTGTCGGTGTGGAATGCGTTGAACTGTATGCGGGCCCGCTATATCATTCCAATCGAAAGATACGAAGAAGCTATTCCGTTTCGGAATATGAAGGAGACTGTAAATGTCGCTGACGCCCCGCTTGGTGAACCGTCTCAAACTCAAGCACTGGGCTCTCCTGAGTGCATTAAGCGACACACCGACGTTGAATCAGGCTGCGGCCCTCATCAATGTGACCCAACCCTCAGCCACAAAGATGCTGGCGGATATCGAGCAAGCCTTTGGCTTCCCCATTTTTGAGCGTCACGCGCGCGGCATGCGGGCGACGCCGCTGGGGCAGGAGGTGGTGACATACGCGCGGCAAACGCAGGCTAGCCTGGCCCGCTTTCTTGAGGATCTCGAAACCAAGCGGCGGGGTGGCCATGGCCATCTCGTTCTCGGTGCGATCATGGGGGCGGCCCCGGATCTCGTCGCCGCAGCGGTGGCGGATATCAAGCGCGAACGGCCCCGCCTGAATGTGCGAATCCTTGGCGAGACCAGTGACCAGATTGGCGCTCTACTGGAGCGGCACGAGATCGAACTCGCCGTGGGCCGATTCACCGGGCCACTGGACCACAACAAGTTCGACTTCTCGGCGCTGTCGGATGAACCGCTACGCATCGTCGTTCGCAATGGGCATCCGCTCGCGCGGTGTGAGCAACTGAATTGGGACGAACTGGTGCGCTGGCCATGGGTGCTACAGACACTAACCAGCCCGGCCCGCTTGATGTTGGAAGAGCAATTCGCGCAGGCGCACGTGTCCACTCCGGAAGACGTGATCGAGTGCTCTTCGATTTTTGCCACCTTGCAACTCTTACAGTCCGGTGACGCCGTCGCGATGTTGCCGGAATCGGTCGTGCGGGATCACGTCAGGGCGAGTTTGCTGGCAACGCTGCCGATCGTCATCGGGCTGGACTTGAAAGCATTCGGCGTGCTGACCCGCAAAGGTGAGCCACTTTCGGACGTGGGGGAAAGATTTATCTCACATCTTCAACGCAGGGCGCAGTCGAAGGCAACTGTAAGGGCAACCCATGCGGAGATGACTCGCCAGCTTTGATTTTCGGAGAATGTCCTTGCAACAGAATCGGCCGGTAATGGTCAATGGGACGACTAGATGCGGTCGGGCTGATCGTGCGACACCGCAATGAGATCGCGCGACTTCAGTCATTCGGCGATGCCACTCAAGGTGGCCTCGCCGATGTCCAGGCGGCGAAGCACCTTCGAACGTACACGGGCCGCTTGTGAAGAGCGGCACCTCCAAGACGCGGCCCGCGAGCGGCGAGAAGCCGAGTTCCAAGTACTGCCGACGCAGGCCGATCTCCCTGACCAGTGCGACCTGCCGACGGCGTGTACCTGAGTCTGCTGACTTGGCATTCACGCTGTTCAATTCCGCGCGGCTACTCTCCTATTTACCTACGATCCCGCACATGCACCCATCGTCTTTTGCCTGCCCAGTTCTGGACGCCAGCGTCCCTGGCACCTGATGGACGCGCACCGCATGACGGAAATCGCGCCGTGCCAGCGCCTGCAGGTCAATGACGGGGAGGGCATGGTCGCCGCCGCGGTGCTCGGCTTGGACATTTGCCAGGTCCCGGACAAGATGGTCGGTGAAGAACTGGCAGGCGGCACGCTGGTTGAGCTGCTGCCCGGACACCGGCCGCCGGCCATGCCCATCAGCATCGTGATGCCCTCCGTGCGCCTGCAGCCGCCGCGCGTGCGTGCCCTGCTGAATGCACTGGCGCAGCTGGAAAGACGATAGCGCGATGCGGCTGCCGTCAGCCGTTGAATGCGCCGCCGGCCAATGCCTTCCCAAAGAACGAATCGTCGCCAATTTGTCCGCCCTTGAGGATAATCTCCATGCCGTCCCGCTGCGGCAAACGCGAGTAAGCGCGGCAAAGGGGGGCGCCCGGTGCCATGGCGGCTTCCACTGCCAGCGCCGCGATGCCGAGCATGCTGACCACTTCCCCGGAACTGTCGCCGCCTGCCACAACGACTCGCCTGAGTCCGGTGCGATCAAGCAGGCGTTTCATGACCTCCGCCAGCGTGGTACCCACCAACCGCGCGGCATCGGCCCGGGTCCGGCCGGCGTCGCGTGCGAGCGTGTCGAAGCCGATGACGGCCGAATCGTCCGGCCCCATGGCGGTGTAGACGACTGGGCTGATTCCCTGCCGGATGCTGCAGCAGGCCAACTCGACCACACGTTCGATCTCTGCTTGCGCCGTCTCGGTGTGCAGGATCTTCCAGAGGTCCACGCGTTCGGTGGTAAAGCCATTGTGGGCAGCCCACTCGATCTGTGCGGCCGTCACCGGAGAGCAGCTTCCGCTCACCACTGCGATGACCGATGCGGGCGCGGCGGGGGGCAGGCCAGCCTGCGGCGAAATCCAGCCGCGCTGGCGCCAGTATGCCGTGAGCGCGTACTGCAAGCCGGACGACGAGGCCGTGAACACACCGCTGCCTTTGCCTTCCCAGACCAGTTGGCCGGCTGCGAGCAGGGTCGCGTCGTCCAGCACGTCGATCAGCACGACCGGCGCCTCCTTGTTGTTGTCAGCGGCGTGGGCAGCGACGTGCCCGGCTCCCATTCCCGCTTGCAGCCGCACCATGTCGACCAACGTGATGGGGCGCGCCGACTGCTCGCGCAGGTGCACGCGCAAATCGGCCTCCGCCATCGGCGTCACCGGGTGACGCGACATGGTCGGGTGGCGATCAAGCCGAAAGCCTTCACCGCCGATGGCGGCAAACAGATTGCCGAACAACTGGTAGCGCTTCAACCGCGGCGCGCCAACCACCATCGGTACCCATCGACCGCCGACTGTCTGCACGCCCAGGTCGATGGCCTTTCCGATCGAACCGATGGCGGGCGAGGAGTCGAAGGTCGAGCAGATCTTGTACTGCAGGACCGGCGCGCCAAGCTGCTTCAGGCTGGCGAATGCCTTCGGCAATTCAGTTTCCATCCACTCGGGGCTACGGCCGCGGGCGGAACCCGCAAGGCCGACGCAGCGTGCCTCAGGGAAGCGCTTGAGCAGTTCAGCGGTGGGCGGCTCCAGGCATAGCACGGTGGGAATGCCGGCCGCCGCCATGACTTCCATGGCATCGGTGGAGCCGGTGAAGTCGTCCCCATAGTAGGTCAGCAGCAGGCCCGCAGGCAAGCCAGCGGTCGAGGATGCGCTCATCGCCAGAACTCCATAGCCTGGCGCAACGCGCTGCTGGTGGCCGCATGCCGCGCCAGCGGAATATGGTTGACCGCCGCGACCCACGCTTCGCGCAAGGCTTCCACCCCTGCGGAAACGCCGGCCGGATGGCCGAAGATGCCGCCGCCCGCGGTGTGGATCAGGTCTGTCGTCGCCAGGGCCCGATAAGTGTCCTCGGCCTGCAGGCCGGTCTGTCCCGAACTGAAGACTGGCATGGCCGGCATGGCGGCCTCGGGCATGACTGGCGCGAGCACCGCTTTTGCCGCGGCAATGACGCTTTCGTCCGCTTCGCTGAATTTGTTGCGCAAGCCGTTCACGTGAAGATGATCGGCGCCGGCAAGCCGCCAGATCTTCTGCCAGGGTGCATAGTCCCAGCCGAGGGCGGGACTGCGCGACAGGTACCCCCAACCCGCGCGATGGGCATGGATGGGCAGTTGACTGTGCCGGCGCAGTTCCTGCAACCCGACGATGCCGACCGAGTTGAGGCAGACCATGACACAAGTCCCGCCCTGTGCCAGCACATGGTCGTGCCGGCGCTTCATCTGGTCCAGGTCACCAGTCAGGTTGAACGCGACCATCGCCTTGCGGCCGCTGCGCTGCGCTGCCTCGTTGACCACGCGCATCACCGCGGTCACCCGCTCGTCGAAGGGGCAGAAGCTGCCGTCGGCCTGCAGTTCGTCGTCCTTGATGAAGTCGATGCCACCGGCCACCAGTTCCCGGACTTGCTGCGCTGTCTGCTCGACGGAGAGCCCGACACTCGGCTTGATGATGGTGCCGATCAGCGGACCGGTTGTGACATCGGTCAGCTTCCGTGTGCCGTCGATGCCGAAAGCCGGTCCCTGGTACGCGCGGGCAAATGAAGCCGGCAGTTGCAGGTCCGTGATGCGCAGCCCGCTGACCTGCCGGAGTTCGAAGAGATTGCCCGCGATGGTGGACACCAGGTTCGGCAGCGACGGGCCGAGATTATCGAGTGGCCACGAGATCTGTAGCGCGCAGCGGCGATAGACATCAGATGGCATCCCGCCAGGCAAGCTCGGCTTGTCGACGGTCTCCAGCACTTCGAGTCGCTCGACGCGCGCTCCCGAGCGCTGCTTGAGTTCGGGCGTCTCATTCGGCAATGCGATAAAGGTGCCGCTCGACTGTTCGCCGGCGATGACCTCGGCCGCGCGCCGGGGGTCGTCGCCGGTTTCCAGCCAGTAGCTGGCGTAGATTCGTTCGCTCACTCTTTTCTCCTGCTCTGGGTTCCTGCGGCCGGTCGGCCCGGCAGCATGGCTCGCCTCGGTTGGCTGTGGGGTCAGGTGATGCGGCGGATGCTCTCGGCAATCTCATCGCGGTCGAAGACCTTGATCCAGTCGTCGCGCATCAGCCGCGGCTTGCCGAACTCGATAGCCTTGTTGCAGGCATCGGAGAAGGCGCCGGGAATTTCGTTGAAGATCACCGCGCCGAGGATGTTCATGTGACCGAGCAGGAAGTCGCGCGCCGCTTCCTTCGGCACGCCGCGGCGAACGGTTTCGTCCATCGCTTCGCGCATCACTTGGAGCAGGGTGGCGCAGATCGTCTCCGACAGGCCCGGCTCCAGCAGGGCCATCTGGTCGACGGTCAGGCGATAGGAACGGAGAATCGGGGCATAGATCACCTTCGCCACGGCTTCGCCCAGGTCGAATGCTTCCTCGGGGCCCTGCATCAGCGCGCTGGTGATCGACTGCTTCGCGGCGCCGCCGCCGAAATAATCGCGGCGCGCCTCGGGGTCGGTCTCGTCGTTGAAGATCAACGGGTGGCAGGGGTGAGCGACAAAGTAGGTCAGATCCGGCCGGTCGGGCAAGTGACCCGCGAACGGTGCGGCCGCATCGAGCGTCATGACCATGGTGCCGGGCCTCAGCTGCGGGGCAATCTGGGCAGCGATCTTGCCGATGATGGTATCGGGCACGGCCAGGATCACCACATCGACATTGTCCAGGGCGGCTTCGGTGCTCACGCATTCGAGGCCGAGTTCGTCCTTCAGGCGCTTCTTGCCGACCTCGCTCACCTCAACGTGGCTGACGCGATAGTCCGACTTGAGCAGGTTTTTGGCCAGGCGCACACCCATCTTGCCGCCGGCGCCAAACAGGGCGATCTTCTCTTTCATGCTGGTTCTCCAGTTGGGCAGGCATCGCGATACCAATGCGCTGCGAATTCATTTCAGGTTGGCCTTCGGTTCCAGCACGCTGTTTCGCTCTGGCGCGGGCTGCTTCTCCCGGGCGGAGATGGCAAAGACGAGCACCGCGGAAAGCAGCATGAAGCCGCCGACGATGAACATGGGCACCTGGTAGGAGCCCGTCGCGTCCTTGACCGCGCCGGTCACAAACGGGGCGGCGAAGCCCGCAAAGTTGCCGATGGTGTTGATGAGCGCAATACCCGCTGCGGCGCCGGCACCGGAAAGGAAGCGCGCCGGGATCGACCAGAAGTTGGGCAGGGCGGAGAAAATGGCGCAGGCCGTCACAGTGATCACAGCCACGGTCGCGGCGGGCGATTGCATGTACAGCGCCGCGGGGATGCTGACGGCGCCGATCAGCGCGGGCACGCCCACATGCCACGGCCGCACGCCGCGCCGGGTTGCATCGCGGCTCCACAGGAACAGTGCAAGCGCCGCCGGGAGATAGGGGATGGCCGTGATCCAGCCCTTCTGGAAGACGTCGAACTTGGTGCCGTATTGCGCTTCGAAGCCGCCGATGATGGTGGGCAGGAAGAACGCGAGGGCATACAGGCCGTAGATCAGGCCGAAATAGGTCAGCGCCAGAACCCAGACGCGGCTGTCGCGCAACGCCTGGCCAGCCATGCGGCCATGCGAGTGGGGCTTGATCTTCTCTTCTTTGTCCAGTTCAGCGCTGAGCCAGTCGCGCTCCGCCTTGGTCAGCCATTTGGCGTGCGCAGGCTTGTCGGCCAGGTAGAACCACGCGACCACCCCAATTACGACGGCCGGCACCGCCACGCCAAAGAACATAATGCGCCAGCCGGCCAGCCCGAACAGGCCGTGCGCCTCGATCAGCAGCGCGGCAACTGGCGCGCCGATGACGGTCGTGAGGGGCTGCGCCAGATAGAACAGCGCCAGCACGTGGCAGCGATGGCGGGCCGGCACCCACATGCTCAGGAAGAGAATGGCGCCGGGAAAGAACCCGGCCTCGGCAACGCCTAGCAGGAAACGCAGCAGGTACAGGCCTTCGATGCTGCTGACCCAGGTGAACAGAATGGCGACGATGCCCCAGGTCACCATGATGCGAGCCAGCCAGCGGCGGGCGCCGTATTTGTGAAGCGCGAGGTTGCTGGGAATCTCCAGCAGGATGTAACCGACGAAGAACACGCCGGCAGCAAAACCGAACTGCGCGGCGCTCAGGCCCAGGTCCTTCGTCATACCGTTGGGACCGGCAAAGGAAATGGCGGTCCGGTCCAGGAAGTTGATGAAGAACATCAACGCAATGAACGGTACGAGCCGGAGCGATACCTTGCGGATCGCGGACCGCTCGGTGGCGGTGGTTCCAGTGTTTTCCACGTTGTCTCCTGTAGGTCTCACGCCGGCCCGGTCGTCGGACGGCGTCTTGACGCAGTCTTCCGCTGCTGTCTTGGTGTAATGGTATGATGAGTACACCATCACTCCAAGCGGCATTTTGTCGGGGTTTACGTGAGCCCCAAAATGGGCACGGAAAAGCGCTTAGAGGAGACGGCGGAATGCCAGGGCTAGAACTGGCGTGAACCAGCGGTAGGGAACGCGCGGGCCGGCTTCAACAAGCCGGCCGGCCCAGGCAAATGCTGCCATCAGGAGATGGGAGGTAAAGCGGCGGCGGCTACGAGATAGCCGCTGTGGAGCCGTTCAGGGTCCGGTAGAGCGCGTTGGCTCGCGTGAGGTGCTCGCGCATAGCGCGCGAAGCCGCATCGCCATCATGGGAGGCCACTGCGTCGATGACACGTTGGTGTTCCGCGAGCGTCAACGCCTCGGCGCCGGGTGCACGCACGATGCCTCGGTAGTACTCGCGCGCCCACTCGAACAAGGCCTGGACGATGGCGGGAAAAATGGGATTTCCGCTGATGCGTGCCAGTTCACAATGGAAGGCCATGTCGCGCGTCAGGAAAAGCGCCGAGTCGTCCTTGGCCTGGCGCTGTTCTTCCAGGCGGGCTTGCAGGCGCTGGATGTCGTCAGGCGTCGCATTGGCGGCGGCGAGTTGCGCCATCCCGCATTCCAGAAACACACGCGCGCCCTTCAGGTGTTCCAGCGAGTCCGGGTCAGAGCGCAGCAGATGCTGCGCACCGGCGCCGATCTGCTGAATCAGGCGTTGCGGGGTCGGGATCACGACCCGCGCGCGCTCGCCGTGCGCGATTTCAATGATCCCGGCGCGTTCCAGCGCCTGGAGCGCCTCGCGAATGGCTGGTCGACCTACACCGTAGTACTCCATGAGATCGCGCTCGGCGGGCAGCTGTTCGCCTGGGGCGATCTCGCCGTTGCGGATGCGCTCGGTTAGCCTGTCCAGCACGTCCTCAAATAGGCGGCGTCGTTGAATGGGTTCGCTTGTTGGCATGGTCCGTCTGATCTTGATGTCATCAGACCATATGATGGCATGAACTGTCGGATGGCAAGCCGGCATCGCCTTTGACGAGCCGGCCGCCCAAATAAAGTGATCGGGACAGCCGTTGCTTGCAGGTGCATGGCTCGCCACGCTGGGACGCGGTTTGTTGCTGATCTTTTGGCCGCAGGCCTGCGCGATTGCCGCAGAGATCCGTCTTACGCCAAGGTTATTCGCCCGTTGTTCATGCAGAACATCCTGGCCGGCGTTCTGGGTGAGCCCGTTTACAGAACGTTCCCAGCGTATTACGACAGAATCCAGATAAGAAGGGCATTTGCACAATCGATTACATCGCGGGTAGCTTGGCGTCGAACAAAGCGGCCATCATCGGGTCTGGTATTTTCGTTCTTTCGCAACAATGAAGAACTCGTGAAATGCTACCTCCGACGCGGGATTGTCGCGTCTACAATCGAAATCGAGGATAAATGGATCGACGATACCGTCACCGAGAATGCAAATATTGTCACTACGGGTGAGGTAGGAATCGTACTAAATATGCTTCGATTGGAAATGTTTGTGCAATCTTATGCGAAGTACATCGCCTAGATAAGTACGAAAGTCATAATTCCAGGGAACTCGCTGGCTGACTGCGGCTCTAAGGGAAGCCCTGCGATTAGTGTTTGAGCTATGGTAGAGCGAATCATGGAGATGGATGGCGCGTGGCGCATGGTGGCCACTCCGATCGGTGTTATTTTTCGAGATCTATGGAGAGTTTCCCGTGCTCCATTCATCGTCATTGCGATTATCATTCTCGGATCGTCTTTCTCGTCGGTGTCCGGTCCCTATTTGTTCTCGCGCCTTGTCGACCGTATGACTGGTGACGGCTGGCTTGGGGCACTCTCGACAGGCTTCCTCGTCTATGCGGTTTTGACCGGTCTGACTTTTGCTCTGCAAAGCACGGTCTCCTACCTGGCTGCAATGAGTGCTGAGAATCTGCGCTTTATTGCGTCGACCAGCTTCTTCGACCGACTGCTAAAGAAGCCGCCGCAGTTCTTTTTGGAACACAACCCTGCTGAGATTCAGTCCGCGCAAATGCAGGGGACACAGGCGCTCGATCTGATTGTACAAGTGGGGTTGATAGTACTGATCCCGGGTTTCGTTCAACTCGCGCTGACATTGACTATTCTGGGCGCGGTGATTGATTCGCGAATCGCTTTAATCGTGCTGGTCTACGGTTTGATAGTCATAATGTTGACTTACTTCTCCAACATCTGGTCGAGGCCGCACCTTGAGACGGCGACTAATGCTGGTCAACAAAATGCGCAGCTGATTGGTAACGCGATTTCATCAATCGAAACGCTGCGCTATTTTGGTAGCACGAATTGGATGAGTAGTCGATTCAGTAGGGGGGCGAGAGAGGTTCTTACCAATTGGCGACGGTACTGCTTGAAGAGGATCGCCTATGCTAGCGTCTACGGCGTTGCACTTGCGCTTCAGTTCGTCATTACGTTCTTCATTTTCCTTCCGCGCTATCGCGCGGGCTTGGTCTCTGTCGGCGACGTCGTGCTTTTCAACACGCTCCTGCTTCAACTTAACCGGCCCTTTGAGATGGCGGGGCTTGCCCTTGAGAGCTTGATGCGTTCGTATGTTCAATTGAAGCCATTTTCCCGCATTTGGATTTACCCTGAAGAGGACGATTCAACACTGAGTCGAGGCAAACCGCTTGCCGATAGGGGCCGTCTAGAGTTTCGGGACGTGCACTTCACCTACACGGATGGACGCGGAATTGCTGGCGTCAATTTCGTGGCAGAACGGGGCTCGATCACGTTTATTGCTGGTGAGAGCGGTGCAGGTAAGTCAACGGTATTAAAGCTCGCTCTTAAAGCGGTGGAGCCCTCGAGCGGTGCGATTCGAGTTGACGGGGTCGACTTAAGGAAGATCAACCGTCGGGACTGGTATGGTGCTGTCGGCGTCGTACCGCAGGAAGTGATGCTGTTAAACGATACGCTTGAGGTGAACATAGCCTTGGGACGGCCGATTTGCGAGACGCGCTTGCGCGAAGCTGCCGCAAAGGCGGCGATCCTTGAGCGGATTGAGGAGCTTCCCGACGGATTCTCGACGTACGTAGGAGAGCGAGGCCTGAAGCTGTCGGGTGGCGAGCGCCAGCGTATTGCCATTGCTCGGGCATTGTACGGCGAACCGCAATTTCTGTTCCTCGACGAGGCGAGCTCCGCTCTGGATGAGGCGGCAGAGGCAGGAATCATGGCTCATATCCGTAAGCTTGCTGGTGATGTTACGGTCCTCGCCATTACACATCGAAGGGGCGCCATCTGTGAAACAGACAATGTAATCACTATTCAGGGACGGGATCATCCTTCTGTGGATCGCGAATGGGTAAGGAGAGTGCCGACAGAGCGTGCCTCACATATAAGGTGAGGGACGCGCGAGCAGAATCGCATTTTCGATAGAGCGTAGAAATACTTGATGCCAACCTTGCCAACTATGACCCAAACGGCAGAGTCGGCGTGCCCGCTGCTTTCCAGATTCATTTGGAGGAGAGCGGTTTCTAGTTCGCCGCCGTCCACGATGGAGCGCACCATGGCGACGCTGAAGGGGATGGGGCGTTCTTTCGTCATGCTACCGGAATGGCGGTACCCGGCGACGGGCAACGCGTACACGTACTGATCAATTCATTTCCGCAACAGATTTGCATTGACGCCACCCCGGAGCGTCATCGCCGAGACTGGACGCAGACACCGCTCGACCAGACGCCGTTTGGCTACCGGGTCGCACTCACGCCGCCCATTGGCGCGGACCCGCGTCGCTCGCAGCGGCAGAAACTCAAACTCGTTCTCCATCCCCTTGCGTCCACTATGTGTTGGTGGACGCAAGCTTGAGTGCCTTCGCTCTAGCCAGATAGGGCATCCTTTATTGCGCGGTTACGGAATATGGATGGCTCCGTCGCCCTTAACGCCGGCCGTCGTGTCCGACGACGTGTTCCTTGAGCAGTCCGCCGAGTCGCGAGTGCACGCGGCCGCCGGTACCCATCACGAGCGTGAAGAGGATCTCATCGGGGCGTGGCGAGTCCTGGATGCCGATCTCGATGCTGTTGAAATGACTTTATTCCAAGGCTGCCAGTCTGCCGTAGTGAGTGCAGCGCTTCCGCTTAGGCAGGCAGTGGCAATCTCGCGATCAACTTGTCCAGGACTATTGGATAGTCGCGCACACGCACCCCGCAGGCGTTGTAGACTGCATTGGCGACTGCGGCGGCCACGCCGCTGATGCCCAGCTCGCCCACGCCCTTGGCTTTCATCGGCGAGGAGGCCGGATCGATCTCGTCAAGGAAGATCACGTCCTGGTGTGGGATATCGGCGTGCACCGGGACCTCATAACCGGCCAAGTCGTGGTTGACGAAGAAGCCAGCGCGCTTGTCGACGGCCAGTTCCTCCATCAACGCCCCGCCGACGCCCATTGTCATTGCGCCGATCACCTGGCTGCGCGCGGATTTGGGGTTCAGGATGCGGCCGGCGGCGCAGACCGCCAGCATGCGACGCACGCGGATCTCGCCGGTGGCGGCATCGACGGCAACCTCGACAAAATGCGCCCCGAAGGTGGACTGCTGGTAGCGCTTGTCGAGGTCACCGAACTCCAACAAGTCCTCGGCGACCATGCCGCCTTGGCCCGCCACACTGGCCAGCGGCACGCTGCGCGCGCCCGCGCGGATCTGGCTGTTCTCGAAGACAGCCTGCTGCGCGTCGAAGCCGGCCTTCTGCGCCATCGCGTCGCGTAGCTTGATGCAGGCCGCATAGACGCCCGCAGTGGAGCTGTTGGCGCCCCATTGGCCACCCGAGCCGGCCGACACCGGGAAATCCGAGTCGCCGAGCCGCACCAGCACCTTCTGCAGCGGGACACCCATCATTTCCGCCGCAGTCTGGGCAATGATGGTGTAGCTGCCGGTGCCGATATCGGTCATGTCGGTTTCCACCGTGACCATGCCGTTACCATCGACCCGCACGCGCGCAGCGGACTTCATCACCTGGTTATTGCGGAAGGCTGAGGCCACGCCCAGGCCCACCAGCCATTGGCCCTCGCGCCGCGCGCCGGGCCTCGCGCTGTGTGTCGTCCAGCCGAAGCGCTCGGCGCCGATGCGCAGGCAGTCAGACAGGCGCCGCTGCGAAAACGGGCGGCCCGGCTTTTCCGGATCGACTTGGGTGTCGTTGAGGATGCGGAAGGCGATCGGGTCCATGCCGAGCTTTTCCGCCATCTCGTCCATCGCCACCTCAAGCGCCATCATGCCAGGGGCCTCGCCGGGTGCGCGCATGGCGTTGCCCTCGGGCAGGTCCAGCGTCGCCAAGCGCAACGCGCTGAGGCGATTGGGCGCGGCATAGAGCAACCGGGTTTGCTGGATCGCATTCTCCGGCCTGCCGCCGGGCAGGTCACCCGACCAACTCTCATGTCCGATCGCGGTGAGCTTGCCGTCCGGCGTCGCGCCCAGCCGAATGTGCTGGATCGTGGCTGGGCGGTGCGGGGTGTTGTTGATCATCAGGGGCCGGGTCAGCGCCACCTTCACCGGGCGGCGCACCGCGCGCGCGCCAATGGCGGCCAGCAGGACATCTGCACGCAGGAACAGCTTGCCGCCGAAGCCGCCGCCGATAAAAGGCGACACCACCCGTACATTCTCCTTGGGGACGCCGAGCGTGGTGGCAAGGTCGGTGCGGGCCCAGTCGATCATCTGGCAGGACGTCCATACCGTGAGCTTATCGCCTTGCCAGGCAGCGACGGTGGCATGCGGCTCCATCATCGCGTGTGACTGGTCCGGCGTGGTGTAGATGGCGTCGAGCTTGACCGGCGCCGTGGCGAAGGCGCCGGCAAAGTCTCCCACTGCAGAGTCCGGCCGGTTGGCTACCTTCGCGGCAGAGCCTCGCGCCTGCGCGAGGTCATAGTTGCCACGTTGCCGATCATAGCGCACGCGGATGAGCTGCGCCGCAGCGCGCGCCTGCTCGAAGGTCTGGGCGATCACTAGCGCGATTGCCTGGTGGTAGTGCTGGATTTCGGGTCCGCCCAGCAGCGTCGCGGTATTGCGGCCGGCCTTGCCGAGCTTGCCCGCGTTGCTGGCGGTGATGATGTCGATCAAGCCGGGGGCCCGACGCGCTTCGTCAACGTTCATCGAAGCAATGCGCCCCTTGGCGATGCCCGCGCCGATCACGTAGCCGTAGGCGGCCGGCGGTGCGACATCATGGCGCTCATAGGCATAGGGCGCCGTGCCGGTGGTCTTGAGCGGACCGTCGATTCGATCCACGGCACGGCCGACTACCTTGAGCTGATCGATCGGGTTGGTCGTGGCTGGGGTATCGAATTTCATGGCGTTATCCCTTTGCCTGGGCCAGTGCCGCGGCGATGGTGCGGTAGGCCAGCGTGAGCTTGAACTGATTCTCTTCGGTGGGGCGGGCATCGGCGAGCAGGTGCTCCGTCACCGCGCGGGCGCCCTGGGGTAATTGCGCCTCCACCGCCTCAACGCGCCAGGGCTTGTGCGCGACGCCGCCCAGCGCCACGCGGCCGGTGCCGTCGCGCTGCACGATGGCCGCGACCGATACCAGTGCAAACGCGTAGGAGGCCCGGTCGCGCACCTTGCGATAGACCTGCGCGCCGCCGAGCGGCTTCGGCAGCGTCACCGCGGTGATCAGTTCGCCAGGCTCCAGGGCGGTCTCGATATGCGGCGTGTTCCCCGGCAACTGGTGGAAGTCGGCAATCGGAATCACGCGGGCATTGCCGTCCGGTCGTACGGTCTCCACGGTGGCGTCGAGCACGCGCATCGCCACCGCCATGTCGCTCGGGTGCGTGGCGATGCAGCTGCTGCTGCCGCCCACCACCGCATGCTGCCGGCTGAAGCCGCCGATGGCGGAACAGCCGCTGCCCGGCACGCGCTTGTTGCAGGGCAGGTTGGTGTCGTAGAAGTAGGGGCAGCGCGTGCGCTGGAGCAGGTTGCCCGCGGTGGTGGCGCGGTTGCGCAACTGGCCCGAGGCGCCGGCCAGCAGCGCGCGCGACAGCACGCCATAGTCGCGGCGCACGCGCGCATCGGCGGCAAGGTCGGTGTTGCGCACCAGCGCGCCGATGCGCAGACCGCCGTCCGGCGTGGCTTCGATGCGGTCCAGCGCCAGGCGGTTGACGTCGACCAGGTGCACAGGGGACTCGATACCCAGCTTCATCAGGTCGAGTAGGTTGGTGCCGCCTGCGATAAAGCGAGCTCCGGGCACGCGAACCACCGCTGCGGCAGCTTCTGCGGGAGACCGAGCCCGTTCGTAGGTGAATGGCTTCATGCCTTCCTCCCGGCTACCTCGGTGATGGCGTCGACGATATTGGAGTAGGCTCCGCAGCGACAGATGTTCCCGCTCATCCGCTCGCGAATTTCTTCCGCTGTGGCCTGCGGTCGCGCTCTGAGGTCTGCGCTGACGTGGCTGGGAATGCCGTCGCGGATCTCGCCCAGCACCGCCACGGCTGAGCAGATCTGGCCCGGTGTGCAATAGCCGCACTGGTAGCCGTCATGCCTGACGAAAGCGGCTTGCATCGGATGGAGCTGTCCCGGCACGCCGAGGCCTTCGATCGTGGTGACCTTCGAGCCGTCGTGCATCACCGCCAGCGTCAGGCAGGAATTAATGCGCCGGCCATCGACGATCACCGTGCACGCGCCGCACTGGCCGTGGTCGCAACCCTTCTTGGTGCCGGTCAGCCGCAGGTGTTCGCGCAGGGCGTCGAGCAATGTGGTGCGGGTGTCGAGCTGGAGTTGTTGCGGCTTGCCGTTGACTTCGAGGGAGACGGTGGCCGCGACGGCGCCCTGGGTGGAGACGCTGGCGGCGTCCTGGGCGTTGGCCACCGAAGGCAGCGCCACGCCGGTGGCCGAGGCAGCGCCAACCTTGAGCAGGTCGCGCCGTGTGATCTTGATATCGCTGAAATCTTCCATGCATTCGGTCCTTGACTGGCCGCTTTCCAGCGAAAGCGAAACGCCGTCGCGCGTGGGCGTTCAGATTGAGGGAGAGCAAGGTACAGCGTCAAAATAATAGTCCTTTGCACCAGGACTGATTAGGTACAAAAATCCACATGGTCCTATAAGCAGTGCCTATGAATTCCGTGCAATGTGTGGTGAATCTGGCGCATATTGGCCGAGATCCTCAATCAGGCAGGATGCGGCGGGGTACTGCCGATGGCTTTGCGCGAATCATCCTGGATGCCTGTGGGAGGTCGACAGCTGATCGCCAAGTGCAGAGAGTTCTGGAAGACGATAGACGCGGCAGGCGGTTCGATAGAACAGGTCACGGCGCTCATCGGGTGAGAGAGACGCGGTTATCAGTTTGAAAGCGTTCCAGAGCTCGGTGTAGCTGCACGACTGTTTGTCCACGGGGAAGTTGCTCTCGAACATGCAGCGATGCGTACCGAAGATCTCAATGCAAAGGTCAATCATCGGCTTCCATGCCTGAACCAGTTCGGCTGCTGCCGCCGGCCGCGCCAGATGCTCGAACCCGAAGCCAAAGACTGTCATGCCCATGCCCCCGAGCTTCACGTAAACATTGGCGCGCTGCGCGAGAGCGCGCAAGCGCTCCTCCCAGAAGGCGAGCACCTGGGCGCGCCTGGGCCGATACTCTGCAACGCCTATGACACCGCCGATATGGTTCAACACCAACGTCGTATCCGGCGATGCATCCGCTAGGGCTATGAGGTCGTCAAGCTGCGTGTGGTAAAGCCAGGCATCCAGACTCAGGCCGAAGCGCTTGAGTTGTGCCACGCCTCGCATGTATTCCGGATCACGCATCAGGCCGGGTCTGGGACGGTTGATGATGAAACGCCCCACCGTGCCGTTGTCCGTCGCCGTGTGATGGCGCACACCGCGCAGACGCCCTTCAGCGGCAGCGATCTGCTGTTCCAGGACGCCTGTCACGGTATCCCCGAGGGTCATGTCCGCGTGCGAAACGATGCCGGCTGCCACCTGGCACGGGCCGTGTGGAGTCTGCGCCGGGGTGCGGGCCAGACCGGCGATCCGTTCGACCTCCCCGACAGGTCGCAGCGCTTCAGGGCCGGTTGTTCGCCATCCCGATTGGTATGCCTCGACGTAGACGGTGCCGATGATTTTGTGACCGCCAGAAAGATCCTGTTGCAGGTCGCCGAGGCAGTAGTAATGTGTCTCCCGTTCGGTGCCGAACAAATGATGATGGGGGTCGACAATCGGCAAATGAGGCTCCACGGCGCGCACCGGCGTTGCGCCGGCATGCCATTCGCTCAGAGCAAGTGTGTTCCTCGGCGAGGCGCCGCGGAAGTCGAGGGGAGGGCAGTTGTCTGAGGCCATTGAGCTCTTCATCTTGTTCTCTGAGGAGGGCGTCGCATTCATGGAAGCGTTCCTCCTGAGATCAAGGTCGGGCAGTACCTGCGCACGACTTCTTCTTGACCCGGTAGGTCGGGATCGCCCCACCGACTCATCCAGGCTGGATGTGGGCTTCACGTGCCTGCCGAATCCATTTGGCTGTCTCAGCTTCCATGTACGCCTTGAGTTCGTCTGGCCCCATGATTAACGGCACCGCCCCTTGGACGGCGAGCCGTTGTGCGACGTCCTTTTGCTTCTGCGCCTGGCTGATCACGGCACTCAGGCGGTTCACCTGTTCGCGCGTCATGCCGGCCGGGCCCATCAGGGCGTTCCACGATGGAAAATCAAAGCCGGGCAGGGTTTCAGAGATCGCAGGCCAGTCGGGGGTAGCCGCGTTTCTCTTCAGGGAACTGACCCCTAGGGCTTGCAAATTTCCCCCTTTCACCTGGGCCATCGCATTGCCGGGATCGGTCAGGGTGGCATCCAGGGCGCCACCCACAACATCCGTGATGGACGCTGGCGAGCCCTTGTACGGCACCGCAAGCAGTTCGATACCGGCGAGCTTGTTTAGCGTCGCAATCTGTAACTGGACCGACGTGGTGGAATAGCCCACGCTCACCTTGCCCGGACGCCGTTTCGCGTAAGCGATGAAGTCCGCCAGGCTGCGTATGGGCGAATCCGCCTTGACCATCAGCACATGGTTGGTCAGGCTCGCGCCGGCGATCGGGGTGAGATCGCGCCGCGGGTCATATGGCATATTTTTCACGAATGCCATATTGGCTGCCAAGGGTGAATTCGAGGCAAGCAGCAGCGTCAATCCGTCCGGCGCGGCACGCACCACGTCCATCGTTCCGATGACGCCATTCCCACCAGCCTTATTGTCGACGATGAAAGTCTGGCCCAAGATGCGGGACATCTGCTCTGTCAGCACCCGTGTCACGTGGTCATTGGAACTTCCGGCCGGCAATGGCACTACCACGCGGATGTTGCGCCCCTGAGCCAATGCACCTGCGGCAGGCAGGGCTAGCGTCAGGCCCAGCCACTCAAGAAAGGTTCTTCTCTTCACAACGGTCTCTCTCCACTGTGCTGGTCATTGGCCGAGCACTGATTTGTATTCAAGGAATCTTCGAGGCCGACCACCGGCTGCAAATCGGTGCACTCCGCAGCGAGCGGCGGGCTCACGATTTGCTAGCCTTCGATCATGTCCGGCGTCTGGATTACCAGGCCGCTTCCAGGACCTGCAGCAGTTCGGCTTCGTCGCGGACAGGACGCGGGTTGCCGCCCAGGAACCAGTCGCCGATGGCGTGCGCGGCAATCTCGGACAAGGTTTCCCGCGGGATGCCGACTTCGCGCAACTGACGCGGAATGCCCAGTCGCCCGAACAGGACCTCGACGGCATCGACCACGGCCTTCACCAGTGATTCACCATCGTGCGCTAGCCCCAGTGCGGTCGCCACTTTGTTCAGTCCGGCTTCACCGGCGGCGCCGTTGAACCTGAGCACGTGTGGGAGCACGATGGCATTCGCGATACCGTTATCCAGATGGTGGCGGGCTCCGATCGCGTGGCCCAATACGGTTGTGATTCCTGCGCCGGTGTGATCCGTGCCTTGGCCACACATCACTGCCGCGTGCAGCAACTGCGCGCGCGCGTCGGGAAGATCGGCCGCCTCCAGACCAGGCAGGTGCTGCGCCAGCAGCCGCAATACGTGCATCAACTGGGCATCCGAGAATGGATCTCCGGAGCGCGACGTCAGTCCCTCGATGGCCATTGAGAAGGTGTTCACGCTTGCGCTGACCGCGAGCCCGCGCGGCGATGACTGGATCATTTCCGGATGGATGAAGATCGCATGGGCCCGCGTTTTCGGATCGAAGAGCGCAAGGCGCGCGCCGCTGGCTGGATCGAAGATCGCGCTGCCGGCCTTGACCATGGCCGTTGTCGGCGTCGTCGGCACGATCAGTTGCGGCAGCTTCGGTGCCTGCAGCTTGGGACTGCGCAGTTGCCCGTTGCTGTCGCGTGTCGTGCACAGGTCGCGCGGATCGCCATCTTCGGCCAGAAGGATGCTGGCTGCCCGTGCGGTCACGATCGACGAGCCGCCACCCAGAGCGATGACGGCGTCAGCGTCCAGGCGTTTCAGTTCCTGGGCGGCCTCTACCACGGAGGCGAGCGGGCTGTGTGCAAGGACCCCGGTGTACACGCCTGTGCAGCGCTCACCCATTCCGGCGCGCACTGCGTCGAGCAGCGGCCCCTCGGCCCAGGGGCCGCAGAATACGACCGCGCGGCGGCTGCCCAGCCGTTCAAGTTCGCGCCCGAGCGATTTGAGGCTGTCCTGGCCACAGAACAGGCGCAGCGGTGGTGTGATGTGTTGGAACGATTGCATGGCTTCTATCTCTCCGCCGAAACTTATGCCCCGGCTTTTGCACGCTCTTGCGCGATCTCGGCACGCGCCTGTGCGCTGATTGCAGTCTTGTCCACCTTGCCGGTCTGGTTTGTCACCAGCGGCTCCTTTTGCACGCGCCAGCGGCTCGGCATGGCGAAGGAGGCCACCTTGCCGTGCAACTGTTTCTGCAGGTCCTGGGCTGTGAGGTCGCTTTCGACCACCACAACCGCCATCACTTCTTCGCCGAGGTCTGCATGCGGTATGCCGAACACAACAGCTTCGATAACGCCCGGGATCGTCATCAGACCGCGCTCTACTGCCGCCGGCGCGATGTTCTCGCCGCCGCGGATGATCATGTCCTTGCAGCGGCCGGTGATCCAGAGGTTGCCCTTTTCGTCGAGGCGCCCGAGGTCGCCGGTGTGCAGCCAGCCTTCCGGATCGATCGGGGATTCGTCCAGCCCGAAGTAGCCCGACATCTGTGTGGGAGAGCGCAACAGGATCTCGCCATCGGGCAGGTCCGGGTGCGAAAGGAACCGGATTTCGACGCAGGGCAGGGGCCTGCCGGTCGACCCCAGCAGCGCAACGTCCTCCGACCCGGCCGCCGCGGTGGCCTGGCCGCCGTTCTCGGTCAGCCCGTATCCGGTCGGAATCCGTGGGCTGACGCTGGGCAGTCCCTGTCGGATGCGTTCCATCAACTCCTTGTGCACAGGCGCGCCGCCGATGCTGATGGATTTCAGGCTACTCACATCCCGCCTCGGTACGTCGGGATGGTCGAGCAGGCGGGATACCATGGTCGGCACCGCGTTCCAGCGCTTGACCTTGTGCCGCTCGATCAGCTCAAGGACCTGGCCCGGGTCGTAGCGGCCCTGGGGCAAGACAAGCGTGTCCCCGACGATGACGGCGCGCAGCAGGGTTTGCATCCCGCCAACGTGAAACAGCGGGCCCGTGATCAGCGTCACGTCGTGCGCAGCCTCGTCGACCTGGTGGGGCAGCTTGCGCGTGACGTGCAGCGTCATCTGCAGGCGAGCCAGCAAAGCCCGGTGCGACAGGATGACTGCCTTCGGCTGGCCTGAGGTTCCCGAGGTGAAGATGATGAGGGCGGTTTCGGATTCGTCGCCGTCATCCTCCGTTTGGGACGGTGCCGCCGGCGCGGCCTCGGTGGGAATGGCGATTGCCCACGGACCAGTGCGCACCCCGGCAGGAAGCTTGGCCATAGCGTGCGCGTCGGCCAGGGTCAGGGCAGGCTTGAGCATGTCAATGCCTGCCGAGACTTCGTCCGCGCTCCACCATGCGTTGGCCAGCACCGGCACCGCACCGGCTTGCAGGATTGCCCAGAAATTGGCGACCCATTCCGGGCTGTTCCAGCCCAGCAGGAAGACGCGGTCGCCGCGCTGGACGCCCAGCGCGCGCAATTCCTGCGCCTTGGCCGCGATCGCATGTTGCAGTTGGTCAAAGGAGAGGGCGCGCTCACCCTGGATCACGTGCGGGCGCTGGCCCCAGCGTCCGGCGAAGGGAATCAGTTCCTCGACCCGGCGCGGACGCTCGGTGTACATGCGGTAGGGGACGCCGCCGATCACCTCCTCGGAGATGCGGTCGCCCCATTGCTTCATTGTTGCCATGGTGCACTGCTCCTCGATCAGACGGTCACGCCGTCGCGCCGCAGCTGCGCAAGCTGGTCGGCATCCAGCCCGCACAGTTCAGCCAGCACATCGTCCGTATGCTGCCCCAGCGTCGGCGGCGCGCTCAGCGGCCGCAAATCCGAGCCCTGGTAGCGAATGGGACTGTTCGGCAGCGCGACCGTGCCATTCGCGGTCTCGTGGTCGGTCAGGAAACCACGTGCGCGCAGGTGGGGGTCGGCCAGCACCTCGTTGACGTAGCGCAGCGGTGCGGACGGCACGTGGTGCTTCTGCAGGAGCTCTGTGACCTCATCGCGGGAATGTTCGGCCGCCCACTTGGCGATCTCCTCGGTGAGCTCGTCAATACGTTCGATACGGCCAGCCAGCTTGCGCAGGTGCGGGTCCTCGCGCAGATCCGGGCGATCCATCGCTTCCGTCAGGTTCAGCCAGTGCTCATCGGTGGCGGCCACGATGGCCACCCAGCCGTCAGAGGCCTCGAAGGTGTCGAAGGGCACGTAGGAGTCGGCGACATGGCGGTTTCCGGTGCGTTGCGGCACCTTGTTGCTCGCGTAGACATGGCCTGCGGACGGCAGCAGTGTGGCGAACAGCGATTCAAGCATCGATACCTCCAGCGCCCGGCCGCGGCCGGTGCGCTCGCGTTCGTACAGCGCTGTGACAATGGCGCCGTAGAGGGTAGCGCCTGACATGAAGTCCGCCACGGGGACGCCCGCCTTGAGTGGTCGCCCGCCCTTTTCGCCGGTGGTGCTCATCATCCCGCTCATCGCCTGGATCGTCAGGTCGAGGGCGAGCTTGTCGGCATAGGGGCCGGTCCGGCCGAAGCCGGAAGCTGAGGCGTAGATCAGCCGTGGATTGACCTCTTGCAGCACATCGGCGCCCAGTCCCAGCCGCGGCATCACGCCGGGTGCAAAGTTCTCCACCAGCACGTCCGCGGAACGGGCAAGTTCCAGCAGCAGCTCGCGGCCGCGCTCGGTTTTCAGGTTCAGAACGATCCCCCGCTTGCAGCCGTTGAGGGCGCGAAACGGATAGTCGCCGTCACGCCCGCGATTGCGTGACATATCCCCATGGGGCGGCTCGATCTTGATCACTTCGGCCCCCGCCATGGCCATCAGAAAGGTGGCGTACGGCCCTTGAAATACGTGACCAAGGTCGAGTACACGCACGCCCGTGAGCGGCAATGCTTCCGTTTGCTGTTGCGTTTCCATGGTTGCCTTCAGTTCCGTGTTCAGGTTGTTGTGGCGCATGTCCATCAGGCCTTTTCCGCGGCGCCGCGAACCGGCAGTACGATCACGGCAGTGCCAGGCATCACGTTCTGCTCGCGCTGGTTGTAGGCCCAGGTCGTCAGCCGCACGACGTGCTGCCCATCGGCGTCGATCTCTTTGGCTTCCACGCGGCCGCCGAGGCGGACCACGTCGCCGAGATATACGTGCGCGCGATACTGCGAGGTGGAAGCCTTCAGGAAGCCTGCATCGCCCATCCAGTGGGTCAGCGAGTGGGTCTGCCAGCTGGTGCGCTGGATGCCGACGTCATAGGCAATCTGCGCGCCCTGCAGTTGCGCCGCGTAGTCGTTGTAGTGAACCGAGTAGACAGGCTCCAGCGCATGTGTCTTCGGGTCCCGGAACGCCCACTTCGGATGCTTGCGGTAGCGCCTGAGCGCAACGCCATGGGCCGAAACCCGCGGGATCGGCGCGGCACCGGCGGCGATGAACGCGATGAAGTCCGTCAGACCCAGCGGCCCCTTGGTGATGACATCGATCTCGTCGCCCGGCTGCACATCGTCCCAATAGCGCGGGGTGGCGCCGCGGGGTTTCTCGGCCAGGATTTGCTCTTCAATGGCAGCGATCTCCGCCTCAGTCCAGGGGTGAGGCACGGTGATGGCGCGGGTGGCAGCGCGCTTTTGCATTTCACCGCGCTCGAAGCGCATGCGCGAGCAGATGAAGGTGGCCACCAGCTCGTCGTCCTGATTGCGGTACTCCTGGCGCAGGTAATCCTTGATGCGGCGGCCGCCAAAGTTGCTGTCGTCCGTGGGGCCGTCAAAGCCGTCGAACGTCACCTTGGCGGTGATCTTGTCGCCCACGCGGATGTACCGGTCGAACGTGAGCTTGGTCTCGCAGTGGAAGCCACCAAGGCCAGGCCAGCCGACCTGCACCGATCCAAGGCAGGCAAAGATGAAGCTGGGCGGGGCGACCAGTGTGCCTTGCGGCGATTGGGCCGCGTATTCGGCGTCCGTCCACAGGGGATTGTCGTCGCCAATGCCTTCGCAGAAGCGCAGGATCGCCAGGCGTGTGGCGTACTCGTTATTCAGGCACGCCTCGGTACGCAACTGGGTGCCAATCAAGGCCCGCATGTCGTCGAGCATCTTGTCGGTGAACTTGCCCTTAGCAAGTTCCTTGGTAATGTTGGCTGCATCAGTCATGTCTGCTCCTTGTGTTCATATGTACGAACGCATGATCGTATATACGATAGAATACGAGGCTTGAGGGGATTTCGGCATTAGGGTTTTCGCGGAGCCGATGGGAAACGGATGGCGCTAGCGGCACTTTGGCATCACATCGTTCGCATTAACGGTCCATTCAACGGATCTGCGATCTGGGAAAGTGACGAAAGAATTGCCCCGCAAACGGGGCGCGGGCGGTTAGCCGGGGCTGCTGTCTGGAAATTCAGTCCGCGAACATGTGTCCTGCGTCGCAGGACGACGCCGTCGCTCCGTCGCGAAGCGGGGGTGTTTCTGAAGAAAAAAGAAGCGGCCCAAGGGCCGCCAAAGTCCCGCCGGAGCAATGATCAGTACAGATCTTCCGGGAGGGCGAGCATCAGAGTTGAGTCACCGACAATCGCGGCATGCAACGCCGATGCCTGTGACAAGATGTGTTGCGCAAAGAAATGCGCAGTGGCGATCTTGGCGTCATAAAAGCCCGGATCCTCGGCGCGCTTGGCATCGGCAGCCAGCATCGCGCGGCCGAACTGCCAGCCGGAGAACACGATGCCGCACAG
>NZ_JBYSYC010000043.1:0-72751 GCF_058782875.1 Cupriavidus sp. FW305-F7
CGCCAGCGGCAAGCTGACGGTCACTGACGTCGATACCGGTGAAGCACACTTCGCCGCGGTGGCGCCGGAGAGCCTGGCAGGACAGTACGGCACCTTCACCTTCGACACCAACACCGGGGCCTGGACCTACACGCTCGACAACAGCAAGGTGCAGTTTCTCGCCGCAGGCCAGCATGTGACCGACTCGCTGTCCGTGCAATCGGCCGATCTCACCGCCACCCAGGCAATCACAGTCAACATCACCGGCGCCAACGATGCTGCTGTGAACGCCATGCCCACGGCACAGGTAGTCAACGAAGACGCGCCGCTGGTATTCAGCACCACCAATGGCAACGCCCTCAGCATCTCTGACGTGGACAACGGCAGCCATACCGTGACGCTCAGTGCGACCTCCGGCACGATCAGCCTGAACGGCTTCGCGGGGCTGCAGTTCCTGGCGGGCGACGGCACCTCGGACAGCACCATGACGTTCACGGGCAGTGACGCGGCGATCAATGCCGCGCTGAACGGCTTGCGTTTCGTCGGTGACAAGGACTATGCGGGCGCAGCCACGCTGCAGATGCAGACCAGCGATGGCGCCTCGGTCGATAGCGACTCGGTCGCGATTGCAATCAATCCGGTCAATGACGCACCAGTGGCGGCAGCGGACGTGATCTACGCCTCGAACAATACCAACGGCATCCTGATCCCTGTCAGCGCACTGCTTGGCAATGACGGCGATGTCGATGGCATGGCCTTGTCGGTGATTGCGCTGGGGTCTGCCACGGGCGCGGTCAGCAACCTGGCGTTCGCGCCGGGGACCAATAACAGCTACGTCATGTTCAACACCGACAACGGGGCGTCGGGCAGCTTCAGCTACACCATTTACGATGGTGCGGGCGGCACCAGTACGGCTACCGTCACGGTCAATGTCTCGTCGACCAACGGGTCGGCCGACGTGTCGCTGGCGGGCCTGAACTACCAGGCTTCCTACCTGGATGGCGGCAGCAACTCCGATGCGCTCACGGGCGGCGCCACCGGCGACGTCTTTATTGGCGGCAACGCCGCCGATACGCTCAAGGGCGGCACCGGCGACGACGTGCTGCGCGGTGGCATAGGCGACGACACGCTCGACGGCGGCACCGGCATCGACATGCTGGACTTCTCGGATGCGAGCGGCGCTGTCACCTTTACCCTGACCCAGAGCGGCAGCGGCACCCTCGTCAACCTGACCAGCGTCGGCCTGGACCGGGATACCTACAGCAATATGGAAGGCGTGATCGGTTCGCGCTTCAGTGACACACTGACCGGCAGCTCGTCCGGCGACATCATTCGCGCCGGCGCGGGCAATGACACCATCGACGGCGGTGCAGGCATCGATCTGCTGGATTTCTCCGATGCCACCGGCGCGATCTCGCTCACTCTGACACAGAGCAGCAGTGCCACGGCGCTGAACCTGGTTGCGGTCGGCCTTGGCACCGACAGCTACAAGAACATGGAAGGCGTGATCGGTTCGGCTTTCAACGACAACCTGATTGGCTCGAGTGGCATCGACGTGCTGCGGGGCGGCGCCGGCGATGACAACCTGACTGGTGGCGGCGGCAACGACACCCTGATTGGCGGTGCGGGTGTCGACACCCTCACCGGCGGTGCAGGCAGTGATACGTTCGCCTTTCTCCGGGCCGACTCGGCCTCGGTGGACAAGGTCACCGATTTTGACCGGGCGCCCGTGGCCGCGGGCGGCGATGTGCTGGATTTGTCCGACCTGCTTTCCGGCGTCACCGTCACAGCTGCCAATGCCGGGCAGTTCATTCGCCTGTCGGAAGTCGATGGCAACACCGTCGTCAGCCTGGATCGGGATGGCAGTGGCACGGCGGCTGCATTCCAGGACGTGGCGGTGCTGCAGGGCGTGGTCGGGCTCGATCTCAACACGTTGTTGAGCAACGGCAATATCCACACCGCCTGAGGCGTGCGATCGGTGGCGGATTCAGAGAGGGAAATGCAGGGCAGCAGTAAAGCCGGAATCCGGCGCAGTTGAAAACCATAATAAACGGGTAGCGCACCGCTTCCCGTCTCACGCAGGCGCCGGCCAGCGTGATACGCGGCAGCGGGTGCGCCCGAGTGGGGGAAGCATGACAACGACATGGTGCCGGCTGGCACATGTACTGCTATGGGCCGCCATGGTGGTGCCGCATCACGCGGCAGCCCAGGCGCTGCGCCAGGCAGTCGAGCAAGCCGTGCATACCAATCCCGAAGTGCTGGCGGCGGGCAGCCGCCGGCTGGCCGCGGACGAGGGGCTGACGCAGGCGCGCGCCGGTTACCTGCCGCGGGTCGATGTCAATGCCGCCACCGGTCGCGTACGCCTGGACAGCCACAGCACCCGGCTGATGGGCCTGTCCGACTCTTCCTATGCCAGTCATGCGGCCGGCGTTACGATCTCGCAGATGCTGTTCGACGGCTTCGCCACCAGCAGCGATGTGGAGCGCCAGGGCGCACGGATCGACGGTGCGGCCTACCGGGTCGGCGCGACTGCCGAAGACATCGCGCTGCGCACGGTCGGCGTCTATGTGGAGGTCCTGCGGCGTCAGGAAACGGTGGTCATCGGCCTGGCCAATCTGGAAGCGCACCAGCACATCTATGACCAGATCCGGCTTGGCGCCGACAACGGGGTGCTGCGCCGCGCCGATCTCTATCAGGTCGAAAGCCGCCTGGCGCTGGCCAAGGCCAGCCTGCGGGCGGAGCAGGGCAGCTTGCAGGACGCCATGACAGCCTACTTGCGCGTGGTCGGCGCGCCGCCGGAGGCCTTGTCCAGGCCGGACTCGCTGTCGACGCTGCTGCCTGCCACCGAACGGGAGGCGCAGCAGGTGGCAAACGCCAATCACCCCGCGCTGGGTGCTGGGCAGGCCGATATCGCCGAAGCCCTGGCCGGACGTTCGCTGGCCAAGTCCGCGTTGTGGCCAAGGCTGGATCTCGAGGTCGGCGTGGCGCGCGACCGCGACCGCGTGCTCGGCACCACCGACGAGCGCAGCGTGATGCTGCGCGTGCGCTACAACCTGTTTCGCGGCAACGCCGACAAGGCGCGCATCAACGAGGCCGGCTACCAGGTCCAGGAAGCAGAGCAGAACCTGGACCGGCTGCGCAGGCAGGTGCAGGAGGCCGTATCGCAGGCCTATAACGCCCACCTGACGGCGCAGGACCGGCTGGTGAGCCTCAAGCAATACGTGGAGGCCAGCGACGCCACGCGCGTCAGCTACGGCAAGCAATTCCGGATCGGGCAGCGCAGCCTGCTTGACCTGCTGAATGCCGAGAACGAGTACTTCAGCGCCCGCACGGCCTATGTGACCGGCCAGTACAACGAACTGGCCAGCCAGTACCGCATCCTTGCCGGCATGGGCTTGCTATTGGCGACCCTGCAGGTGCCGCCGCCTCAGACGGGGATGGTGCAGGTGGGGCAGCGGGCAGCGCCGCCGGTGGGACAGAGGTAGGGGGGGACGGTACCGGGCAATCCGGCAGCCATGCTTTAGCCGCCGGCCACCGGAGATCCTGACCCGGCCCGCATCAGCCGGGCACAGCCTCTCCCCGCAATCCCCGCATCCGATACTCTCCCGGCGCCACGCCGGTCCATTTCTTGAAGGCCCGGTGGAACGTGCTCGGCTCGGAGAAGCCAAGCCGCAGCGCCACGTCCTGCAGCGTCATGCCGGGGCGCTCCATCATGCCGATGGCCACGTCGCGGCGCAGGCTGTCCTTGATGCTCTGGTAGCCGCTGCCCTCGTCGCGCAGGCGGCGGCGCAGCGTCTGGGGCGTGAGCCGCAGCACCTGCGCCATCTGTTCCAGCGACGGCAGTTCGTCATCCAGGTGGGAACGCAAGTGCTGCCGGATACGCTCGGCCAGGCAGCTGTTGTCGCGGTAGCGGATCAGCAGGTTGCGCGGCGTCTCGCGCAGGAACGCGCGCAGGCTGGCGGCGTCCTGCATCACCGGCAGGCGCAGGCTGGCGGCATCGAAATGCAACACGGAGACAGGCTGCCCGTAATGTACCGCGGTCTTGAAGACGCGCTCGGTCTCTGGGCCGCCCTGCGACGGCGCGGCGCTCAGGTCGACCCGCGCCAGCGGGATATGGCTGGCGACCAGCCAGCTGAGCAGTGCGTAGGCATGGAACACGAAAGTCGATTCGGCAAAGCTGCGGCAGGCCGAGGCCGGCGCGCGCGGATGCAGCACCACTGAGGCGGTCTTGCCGTCGGCGCTGACATGCAGGCGTGGCGCGAAGGCGTCGATATGCAGCCGGTACAGGCGCAGCCCGGCGCGGATGGCGTCTTCCAGCGTGGCGCAATGGATCAGATTGCGGCACGCCTGCGCAAACACGCCCGGGGTCACGGGCCGGTCCAGCAGCCCCCACAGTTCATCGCGCATGACGCGGCGTAGCGTGCGGATCAGCGCCGCGTACTGGCCCTGGGTGACGCGCGCATTGGGCGAGGCCAGCAGCGCCGGTGAAATTCCGGCCCGGCGTAGCAGCGCGGCAATGTCGTGGCCCAGCCGGCGCGGGCCCAGCAGAATGTGATCCACATGCTGGATCGCAATGGTGTGGCGCGCCGAGGCCTGTGGCGCGGCCTGCGCCGGGGTCGCCGGGGCCTCGGCACAGCCTGGGACATGGCCGTGCCCGAGCGCCGGCGGCAGTGCGCTGCCGGCGAGGTGCAGCTTGCCTGGCACGGGCGGGCGCAGCGATGACAGGACAGCGGTATGCATGGGTCTCCTCATCACGGTGACGCGTCGGCGCCGGCACCGCGGAACGGCTGGTTCCGCGGGCGTTCCCGGACGTTTCGCCACATCGTCTCGCCACCTTAGCAAGCCGCGACCGCGCCGCACAATCGGGATTTGCCAAAGGCTGCCTTCCATCTGAGCGATTCGGCCAATCATTTTGGCCTGTCTGGTCATTGTCCACGCACCGCAGCATCGCGCACTCTGCGGCTGATACCGATACAAGGCCGGCGCACCGGCCCGGACGGGACCAGAAACGGGGCAAAGACCCGTTCCCGCCTCAGAAAAAGACAATGGAGACAACACATGCAGGCAGATCGTCGTAGTGCGTTGTGGCGCTTTGGCGCCGGGTTGCTGGCCGTGGCCGGGGTGCTCGGTGCAGCTGCCGCCTTCGCCCAGGGGCAATTCCCATCGAAGACGGTCCGGCTCGTCGTGCCATACCCGGCCGGCGGCGCCACCGACGTGCTGGCGCGTGCCATTGCCGACGGGCTTGGCAAGGCCTGGTCGCGCCCGGTGGTGGTAGAGAACCGCCCCGGCGCGAGCAGCATGATCGGGTCCGAGGCCGTGGCCCGCGCCGAGCCTGACGGCCATACCGCATTGCTGACGATCACCACCCTCGTGCAGGCACCCAGCCTGTATGCGAAGCCGCCGGTGGACCCGGTCAAGGACTTTGCCGCGGTGTCGGAGCTGGGCACCACCAACCTGGTCTTTGCCGTGCACAACTCGGTGCCGGTCACCAGCCTGAAGGAATTCATCGAGCTGGTCCGCGCCAAGCCCAGGCAGTTCTCCTACGGCTCCTACGGCACCGGCTCAAGCGGCCACCTGTACGGCGAGATCTTCAAGGAGTCCGCCAAGCTGGACATGGTCCATGTGTCATACAAGGGTGAGGCGCCGGAGCTGAACGACCTGCTGGGCGGCCAGGTGCCCGCCGCCATCATCTCGGTGATGGGCGCCAAGCCGCACAACGCCTCGGGCCGCCTGCGCGCGCTGGCCGTGACCGGCGGCGGCCGCTCGCCGCAGTTGCCGGATGTGCCGACCTTTCGCGAAGCGGGCGTTGCCGGCATGGACGGGTTGGGATGGTTCGGCCTGTTCCTGCCTGCCGCCACGCCCCGGGCCATCGTCGACAAGTACTCGGCCGACGTCAATCGCGTCCTGACCCAGCCGGACATTCGCAAGCGCATGAACGACATGGGCATCGTCCTGACCGGCAGCACGCCGGATGCGTTCGCGCAGACCGTCCAGGCTGACTACGCACGCTGGGGCAAGGTCATCCGCACCAACAACATCCGCCTGGACTGAGTTCTTCCCGACTGACCCGTATCGATTGCTGCAAATGAAGCCTGCTACAAGTACCAATCAGCCGTTCCGTTCCCCCGCCTGGCCGCCCGGCCTGCCGGCCGCGCTGCATACGCCGCGCACCAGCCTGTTCTACAACGTCGAGGCGGCGGCGCACCGCTATCCGGACAAGACCGCGATCCAGTATTTCGGCACCGCGATCTCCTACGCCCAGCTGCAGGACGAGATCGAGCGGATGGCGGGCTACCTGCAGCAGGCCTGCGGCATCCAGCCGGGCGACCGGGTGCTGCTGTTCAGCCAGAACTGCCCGCAGTTCATCATTGCCTACTACGCGATCCTGCGCGCCGAAGGCGTGGTGGTCCCGGCCAACCCGATGTGGCTGGAGGTCGAACTTGCCCATGTGGTGCAGGACAGCGGCGCGGTGGCGGCCTTTGCCGGCAGCGAGCTGTACCAGCGCGTGGCGCCGCTGCACGGCCCGGCGCTGCGCCATGTGATCCTGCACGACTATGCCGGCATGCTGCGCGACGACGGCGGCCTGGCGGTGCCGGCCTGGCTGCGCGAACCGCTGCCCGCGCCGCAGGCTGCGCCGTCCGGCGCGATGCCGGTGGCCTGGGACGCGGCCAGCGCCGCCGGGCACCGGCCGCTGCCGCACCAGGCCGGCTACGACACGCTGTGCATGCTGGCCTATACCTCCGGCACCACCGGACATCCCAAGGGCTGCATGCATAGCCACGGCACGCTGATGACCGCGGCGGCCGGATCGGTGATCTGGCGCGGCGCCACACCCGAATCCGTGGTGCTGGCCGTGGCCCCGATGTTCCACCTGCTGGGCATGCAGAACTGCATGAACTCGCCGCTCTACCTGGGCGCCACCGTGGTGCTGATGCCGCGCTGGGACCGCGCGCTGGCCGCGGACCTGATCGAGCGCTACCGCGTCTCGGTCTGGGGCGCGCCGCCGGCGATGATGGTGGACTTCTTCTCCCAGCCGGGCATCGATGCGCGTGACCTGTCGAGCCTGGCCTACGTGGGCGGCGGCGGCGCGGCCATGCCCGAAGCGGTGGCCAATATGCTGCAGGAGCGTTTCGGCCTGCCCTACGTCGAGGCCTACGGCATGACCGAGACCGCGGCCTTCATCCTGTCCAACCCGCGCAACCAGCCCAAGCGCGAATGCCTGGGCATCGCCACCTTCGGCGTGGACGCGCGCGTGGTCGATCCCGAGACGCTGCAGGAACTGCCCCACGGCGAGACCGGCGAGATCGTGGTCCACGGCGGCCAGGTGATGCAGGGCTACTGGCACAACCCGGAAGCCAACGCGGCCACCTTCATCGAGATCGGCGGCAAGCGCTTCCTGCGCACCGGCGACCTCGGTTTCATGGATGAGGAAGGCTACTTCTTCATGCGCGACCGCCTCAAGCGCATGATCAACGCGTCCGGCTACAAGGTCTGGCCGGCGGAAGTGGAGAACCTGCTGTACGGGCACCCGGCCATCCACGAAGCCTGCGTGATCGCCGCCCGCGACCAGCGCCGCGGCGAGACCGTCAAGGCCGTCGTGGCGCTGCGCCCGGAAGCGCGCGGCACGGCCGAAGCCGACCCCGAACGCATCATGGCCTGGTGCCGCGAGCATATGGCCGCGTACAAGGTGCCGCGCATCGTCGACGTGGTCGATGCGCTGCCCAAGTCGGCCACCGGCAAGATCCTGTGGCGCGCCTTGCAGGAGCGCGAGATGCAGGCGGACAACCCGAGCGCGTGACGCCAGCGGCGAATTCAGCAAAGAGAGAGACAGCATGCAGCAAAGCAGACGCAACTGGCTGGCACAGGCCGGCACCCTGGCCGGCGCGGCCATCCTCGGCGGCGCGGGCAGCGCCTTCGCGCAGCAGCCGTATCCCGGCAAGCCGATCCGCATGATCGTGCCGTACCCCGCCGGCGGCGGCACCGACACCGTGGGCCGCCTGATCGGCCAGCGCCTGGCCGAAAGCCTGGGCCAGCCGGTGGTGGTGGAAAACAAGCCCGGCGCCAGCGGCATGCTGGGCAACGACACCGTCGCCAAGGCGCCGGCGGATGGCTATACCATCCTGCTGGCGATCACCGCGCTGATCCAGTCGCCGGCCCTGTACAAGCGCACGCCGTACGACGTGGCCAGGGACTTCACGCCGGTCTCGCTGATCGCCAAGTCGTCCGATCTGTTCGTGGTGCCCAACCGCGTGCCGGCCAGCAATATGCGCGAGTTCCTGGCGCTGGCCAAGGCCGGCAAGCTCAGCTATGGGTCCTACGGCAACGGCACCTCGTCGCACCTGCACGGCGAGTTGCTCAAGCAGCAGGCAGGCATCGACCTCGTGCACATCCCTTACAAGGGCGCGGCGCCGCTGATGAGCGACCTGCTCGGCGGCCAGGTGGACAGCGCCTTTGTCGATGTGACCTCGGCCAACCCGTACCTGGGCAGCAACAAGTTCAAGATCCTCGGCATCACCGGCACCCAGCGCTACAAGGCGCTGCCCAATGTGGCGACCTTCACTGAACTGGGCCTGCCGGGGTTCGAGCCCAACGGCTGGTACGGGCTGTTCCTGCCGGCCAATGCGCCCAAGGATGTGACGGCGAAGCTGGCGGCCGAGGCCGCGCGCATCGTGCGCCTGCCCGAAGTGACGCAGAAGCTGGCCGGCATGGGCCTGCAGCCGGTCGGGTCCACGCCGCAGGAACTGGCAGCCGTGGTCACCGGCGACACCCCCAAGTGGGCCAGGATCGTGCGAGACGCCAATATCCAGCTCGACTGAAACCCGCCCCCCTGGAGCCCACCGATGGAAACCATCCGCTTTGCCGTCGAGGACGGCGTCGCGACGCTGACGCTGGACTCGCCGGCACGCAAGAACGCGCTGTCCTTGCCGATGCGCGACGAGATCGGCGAAGTGATTCGCCGGGTACGCGCCGACGACAGCGTGCGCGCGCTGATCCTGACCGCGGCCGGCACCGATTTCTCGTCGGGCGGCGACATCAGCTCGATGCAGGTCGAGATCAACGCCGAGCAGGGCCGCAAGCGCCTGCACAAGGTGCACGGCTGGCTGGAAGACCTGATCCAGCTCGACGTGCCGGTCATCGCCGCGGTGGACGGCGCGGCCTATGGCGCGGGCTTCAGCCTGGCGCTGACGGCCGACATCATCCTGGCCACGCCGCGCGCGCGCTTCGGGCTGCCATTCCTGCGCATGGGGCTGATCCCCGACTGTGGCGTGCTCTACACGCTGCCGCGGATGATCGGCCTGCAGCGGGCCAAGGCGCTGATGTTCTCGATGCGCGAGCTGAACGCCCAGGCCGCGCAAGACCTTGGCATCGTCATGGAAATCGTGCCGGCGGACAGCCTGCAGGAACGCGCGCGGGCGCTGGCGCAGGCCTTCACCGAGGCCTCGCCGGTGGCGGTGGGCCTGACCAAGCAGGCACTGAACGCCTCGCTGAATCAGGACCTGCACACCATGCTGGCGATGGAGGCGGACGGGCAGGGCATTGCCTTCTCGACCGCCTATCGCCGCGAGGCTGCCGACCGCTTCATGGCCAAGCAGCCGCTGCGCTACCGCTGGCCGGACTGAGCGGCGGCGCCGGTCATGCTGCCCCGCAGCATCCGGCTGCCGTCGTTTACTTTACTTATATAGGCGGGCGCCAGCCGGACGGCGTCGCGCGCCTGTTTTTCCTCTCGTTTACCCTGATATCCGCACACCATATGGGATCCCACGACCAGCACACGGCGCCCGCCGTACGCCAGACCCCCTGGATGACCGAAGACCTGGGGATGTTCCAGGAAACCGTGCGCCGCTTCATCGAGCGCGAACTGGCGCCCAACGAGGCCCGCTGGGCCGACCAGGGCTATATCGACCGCGAGGTCTGGCGCCGCGCCGGCCAGATCGGGCTGCTGTGCGCCAGCATCCCCGAGGAATACGGCGGCGGTGGCGGCACCTTTGCCCACGAGGCCGTCATCACCCAGGAAATGTCGCGCGCCGTCTGCACCAGCCTTGGCAATAATGTGCACAGCGGCATCGTGGCACATTACCTGCTCAACTACGGCACGGAAGCGCAGAAGAAGAAATGGCTGCCGCAAATGGCCAGCGGCGAAATGGTGGCGGCCATTGCCATGTCGGAACCTGGCGCCGGTTCTGACCTCAAAGCGATACGCACCCGCGCGGTGCGCGAACAGACCGAAAACGGGGACTGCTATCGCATAAACGGTGCAAAGACCTTTATCACAAACGGGTATCACGCCGACCTGGTCTGCGTGGTGGCCAAGACCGATCCGGAAGCCGGTTCGCGCGGCGTGTCGCTGGTCATGGTCGAGACGCGCGACCTGCCGGGCTTCCGTCGTGGGCGCATTCTCGAGAAGATCGGGCAGAAAGGGCAGGACACCGCCGAGCTCTTCTTCGACGACGTGCTGGTGCCGTGCGCCAACCTGCTGGGCACGCAGGAAGGGCAGGGTTTCTACCAGCTTATGCAGCAACTGCCGCAAGAGCGCATGATCATTGCGCTCGGTGCCGTGGCGACCATGCAGCGCGCCATCGAGCTGACCACCGAATACGTGCGCCAGCGCAAGGTGTTCGGCCAGCCGCTGGCCGATCTGCAGAACACACGCTTCAAGCTGGCGGAGTGCAAGACGGTCGCCACCATTGCCGCGACCTTTGTCGACGATTGCATGCTGCGCCTGATGGACGGCAAGCTCGACGCTGCCACGGCCGCCATGGCCAAGTGGTGGTGCACGCAGCAGAACTGCCAGGTCATCGACGAGTGCCTGCAGTTGCACGGCGGCTACGGCTACATGCTTGAATACCCGATCGCGCGTATGTATGCGAACGCACGCGTGAGCAAGATCTTCGGCGGCTCCAACGAGATCATGAAGGAGCTGGTCGCGCGCACGCTTTGATGCGTCCGCTATCAGCAATGTCCGCGTGCTAGTGCGTGCAAACGCGTAAGAAAATGCGGAAAAACGAAAGCCGGCACCAGTGCCGGCCTTCGTGCGTATGGTTACAAAACCGGATGTGCACGGATGGCGGGAAAGGTGTAAGGTGTTTCACAAGCATGGTCAATGGCCCGTCGCGTGCGGGGGCAAGGCCCGAGCGGAAATCCAGCCAAAAGCTGAAGCGAAACATGCAGCAAATGCAGCAACGAAACAGCCGTTGCATCGATGCAAGATTCGTCAACTCGGACTCCACCATCGCCGTTATTTGACTATGATGAAGTAAAGACTTCGCAACATGACAGGTCGCCAGGCCGGGGTGGTGTGCCGCGAACGTTGCGCGAAGCCTTAGGGGTAGCACGCCTCGGACGTGAACTCTGACGGGAGTGAGGTATGGACATTTTTGGCCATTACGCTACGCGCTTCGAAGCTCGCAAGGAAGAGGAATACAGCATCCAGGAGTACCTGGAGATCTGCAAGAAGGATCCGACTGCCTACGCGACTGCTGCTGAGCGCATGCTTGCCGCCATCGGCCAGCCTGAGTTGGTGGATACCCACCACGACCCCAGGCTGTCCCGCCTGTTCTTCAACAAGGTCATCCGCATCTATCCGGCCTTCCGCGACTTCTACGGCATGGAGGACACGATCGAACAGATCGTCTCGTTCTTCAAGCACGCGGCGCAGGGCCTGGAAGAGCGCAAGCAGATCCTCTACCTGCTCGGGCCCCCGGGCGGTGGCAAGTCCTCGCTCGCTGAAAAGCTCAAGGCGCTGATGGAGGAGATCCCCATCTACGCGCTCAAGGGTTCGCCGATCCATGAATCGCCGCTGGGGCTGTTCGCGCCAGAGGAAGACGGCAAGATCCTGGAAGAGGACTACGGCATTCCGCTCCGGTATCTGAACACTATTGCCTCGCCCTGGGCGGTCAAGCGCCTGCACGAGTTCAACGGCGATATCACCAGGTTCCGGGTGGTCAAGCTGCGCCCTTCGGTGCTGTCGCAGATTGCGATCTCGAAGACCGAGCCTGGCGACGAAAACAACCAGGATATTTCCTCGCTGGTCGGCAAGGTCGACATCCGCAAGCTGGAAGATTTTCCGCAGGACGATCCGGACGCCTACTCGTATTCCGGCGGGCTCTGCCTGGCCAACCGCGGCCTGCTTGAGTTCGTTGAAATGTTCAAGGCGCCGATCAAGGTCCTGCACCCGCTGCTGACGGCAACGCAGGAAGGCAACTACAAGGGCACCGAGGGCTTCGGCGCGATCCCGTTCGATGGCATCGTCCTGGCGCACTCGAACGAGGCGGAGTGGACGACCTTCAAGGCGGACAAGAACAACGAGGCTTTCCTGGACCGGATCTATATCGTCAAGGTGCCGTACGTGCTGCGAGTGTCCGACGAGGTGAAGATCTACGACAAGCTGCTGCGCAGCAGTTCGCTGTCGGCCGCGCCGTGCGCGCCCAACACGCTGAAGATGATGGCGCAGTTCGCGGTGCTCACCCGCATCAAGGAGCCCGAGAACTCCAATGTCTTCTCTAAGATGCGCGTCTATGACGGCGAGAGCCTGAAGGACGTGGATCCGAAAGCGAAGTCGTACCAGGAGTACCGCGACTACGCCGGCATCGACGAAGGCATGAACGGGCTGTCGACGCGCTTTGCGTTCAAGGTCCTGTCCAAGGTCTTCAACTTCGACAACACCGAAGTGGCGGCCAACCCGGTGCACCTGCTGTATGTGCTCGAACAGCAGATCGAGCGCGAGCAGTTCCCGCCGGAGCAGGAATCCAAGCTGCTGTCTTACATCAAGGAGTACCTGACCACGCCGTTCGTGGAGTTCATCGGCAAGGAGATCCAGACTGCCTATCTGGAGTCGTATTCGGAGTATGGGCAGAACATCTTCGACCGCTATGTGGTGTTCGCCGACCTGTGGATCCAGGACCAGGAGTACCGTGATCCCAACACCGGCGAGATCCTCGACCGCAACGCGCTGAACGACGAGCTTGAGAAGGTGGAGAAGCCCGCGGGTATCTCGAACCCGAAGGACTTCCGCAACGAGATCGTCAACTTCGTGCTGCGGGCACGGGCCAACAACAGTGGCAAGAATCCGGTCTGGACCAGCTATGAAAAGCTGCGGATGGTGATCGAGAAGCGCATGTTCTCCACTACGGAGGACCTGCTGCCGGTGATCTCGTTCAACGCCAAGTCTTCGCGCGAAGACCAGGACAAGCACGAGAACTTCGTCAACCGCATGGTCGAGAAGGGGTACACGCCCAAGCAAGTGAGACTTCTGGTGGAGTGGTATCTGCGCGTAAGAAAGTCATCGTAACGGCGCCGCGGAACAGGTCTCTCAACGAGGGCAACTTATGGCTACGGTCATCGATCGGCGCGAGAACGGCGGCAACAAGAGTGCCGTCAACCAGCAACGTTTCATCAAGCGCTACCGCGAGCAGATACGGCAGGCGGTGGCAAAGGCGGTGTCCGGCCGGAAGATCATGGACATCGAGCAGAGCGGCCAGGTGTCCATTCCGGTCAAGGACATCTCCGAACCGATCTTCCACCACGGCCCGGGCGGGCGGCGCGAGTGGATTCACCCTGGCAACAAGAAGTTCGTCAAGGGTGATTCCTTCGACCGCCAGCAGCAGGGCGGTGGCGGGACCGGTTCGCGGGCCAGCGACAGCGGCGAAGGCGAAGACGATTTCGTCTTCACGCTGTCGCGCGAGGATTTCCTGAACTTCTTCTTCGAGGACATGGCGCTGCCGGACCTGGCCAAGCGCCACCTCGCCAAGATCGCCGAGGTGCGCAAGGTGCGCGCCGGCTTTTCCATCGACGGCACGCCTGCCAACCTGTCGGTCCTGCGCACCATGCGCAGTTCGCTGGGGCGGCGCATCGCCTTGTCCAGCCCTTACCAGAAGCGCCTGCGCGAATTGGAGCTGGAATACAGCGAGGCGCTGGAAAAGGACGGCCCCTATGCCGAAGGCACGCTCGAGGTGATGGAGAAGATGCGGCACCTGCGTGCCTGCATCGACCGCGTGCCCTTTATCGAGAAGCTCGACCTGCGCTACAACAACCGCGTGCTGAAGAAGCGCCCGCAGGCCCAGGCGGTGATGTTCTGCCTGATGGACGTGTCCGGCTCGATGGACGAGAGCCGCAAGGACCTGGCCAAGCGCTTCTTCATGCTGCTGTACCTGTTCCTGAAGCGCAACTACGAGCGCATCGACGTCGTGTTCATTCGCCATCACACGGTGGCGAAGGAAGTCGATGAGGAAGACTTCTTCCACTCGCGCGAGTCCGGTGGTACCGTGGTGTCCAGTGCGCTGAAGCTGATGGTGGAAGTGATCCACGACCGCTATCCGCCAAGCCAGTGGAACATCTACTGCGCGCAGGCGTCAGACGGGGATAACTGGGCTGGTGATTCCGAGTTGTGCGGACGCCTGCTGCGCGACTCGATCCTGCCACTGGTGCAGTACTATGCATATGTTGAAGTCGCATCGGAAGAGCCGCAGAACCTCTGGGAAGAGTATCTGACGGTCAAGGGACAGTTCGACCACTTTGCGATGCAGCGCATCATCGGCGCGGACGAGATCTACCCGGTGCTGCACGACCTGTTCCAGAAGCGCGCAGCATAGGGTGGCGCCGGTCCTGGCCTTCCTTGCGGCGGGCCACAGTGAAGGCAAATGGCGAGGCAACGCGGACCACGCGGCGCGGCGATGCCGTGCGCGCGGGAGGGGTCTGGCGCCTTGCCCGGGCAACAAGGGGCGAAGATGGCTTATCTCTCCACGGGTTCGGAATGGACCTTCGAGCTGATCAAACGGTATGACCGCGAGATCGCCCGCATCGCCGGCGAATTCGGGCTGGATACCTATCCCAACCAGATTGAGATCATCACCGCCGAGCAGATGCTCGACGCCTACGCGTCGGCAGGGCTGCCGGTCGGCTACAGCCACTGGTCCTACGGCAAGCACTTCCTGGCGTCCGAGCGCAGCTACCAGCGCGGCCACATGGGGCTGGCCTACGAGATCGTCATCAACTCCAATCCCTGCATCGCCTACCTGATGGAGGAGAACACCATGCCGATGCAGGCGCTGACGATCGCGCACGCCTGCTACGGCCACAACGCCTTCTTCAAGGGCAACTACCTGTTCCGCACCTGGACCAACGCGGACGCCATCGTGGACTACCTGCTGTTTGCCAAGAACTACGTGGCCGAGTGCGAGCAGCGTTACGGCGAACGCGAGGTGGAACTGCTGCTGGACTCTTGCCACGCCTTGCAGAACTACGGCGTGGACCGCTACAAGCGCCCCAAGAAGCTGTCCATCACCGAAGAGAAGGCGCGCCAGGCCGATCGCGAGAACTACCTGCAGATGCAGGTCAACGACCTGTGGCGCACCCTGCCCAAGAGCCGGCCGCATGCGCTGGCGTCGGACGACGACGCGTCCGAGGGGGAAATCATCTTCCCGCCGGAGCCGCAGGAGAACTTGCTGTACTTCATCGAGAAGAACGCGCCCAAGCTGGCATCGTGGCAGCGCGAGATCGTGCGCATCGTGCGCAAGATCGCGCAGTACTTCTATCCGCAGCGCCAGACCAAGGTCATGAACGAAGGCTGGGCCACGTTCTGGCACTACACCATCATCAACCAGCTGTACGAGGAAAAGCTGGTCAACGATGCGTTCATGATGGAGCTGCTGCAGGCGCATACCAACGTGATTTACCAGCCGCCGTACAACAGCCCCTACTACAGCGGCATGAACCCCTACACGGTTGGTTTCCTGATGTTCCAGGACCTGCGCCGCATGTGCGAAAACCCGACCGAAGAAGACTACCGCTGGGCTCCGGAATTCGCCGGCAGCGACTGGCGCAAGACGCTGGACTTTGCCATGCGCAACTTCAAGGACGAGAGCTTCCTGCTGCAGTTCCTGTCGCCGCGCGTGATCCGCGAGCTGAAGCTGTTCTCGGTGCTGGACGATGACCGCGAAGGCAAGCTGCGCGTCACCGCGATCCACAACGATGAAGGCTACCGCGCGATCCGCCAGCTGATGGCGGCGCAATATGACCTCTCCAGCATGGAGCCCAATATCCAGGTCACCAATGTCGACGTCGGCGGCGACCGCTCGCTGACGCTGCGGCACCTGCAGAACGACCGCCGGCCGCTGGCGCACAACTTCGACGAAGTGATCCGGCACGTGACCCGGCTGTGGGGCTTCACCGTTCGGCTCGAGGTGGCCTACGAGGACGGCCGCACCGAGCTGAAGTACGAGTGCAAGCCGGAACGGCGCCACCGCCGCCCACACGGCGGCGGCCTCAGCCTGGCCGCCTGATCCCGCAATTGCCGGGGTTAAGCCCCGCCGCTCAGGCGGCGGGCGCGGGCTCGCACCATTCGCGCACCAGCTCCACCGCGTTGCGGCCGGCGCTGGCGCACACCGCCTCGCCCAGCACCCGGCTCCACCAGCGCTCCGACCCGTCCGCCATGCGCCACGCATGCAGCCGGCGCGTATAGAGCTGCAGGTCGTATTCCTCCGTGATCCCGATGGCGCCGTGCACGGCGTGGGCGATGGCGGCCACCGGCGTGACCGCGTCGCTGGCGCGCAGCTTGCCGATGGCCGCGCGCAGCCGGTCGGGCGTGCCGGTGCCGCTGTCGCAGGCAAGCTGCGCCGCCACGCGTGCCGCGGCAACGTGCTCGGCCATCTCGCTGACCTGGTGCTGGATCGCCTGGAACTTGCCGATGGCGCGCCCGAACTGCTGGCGGTCGTTGGCGTACTGCAGCGTGAGGTCGAGCACGTGCGACAGCGCGCCGGCCAGTTGCGCCGTGTGCAGGCAGGCGCCCAGCGTGCGCAGGGTGCCGGCGGGCAGTGCAAAGTCCGCTGGCGCCGAGGCGTCAGGGCGCGGCACGCGCAGCGTCAGGTCGTGATGGGCGCCGGTCGCTTCGGCGCGGGCGTCGGCCGCCGCCAGCAGCAGGCAACGTTCGCCATCCTGCAGCAGGAACCACTGCGCATGGCGGGCGTCGGCCACCAGCGCAGCGCCGGCGCCGTCTTCAAAGCCGGCGAGTGCGACCGGGCCGGCGGGCAGGGCGATGCCATGCGCCTGCAGCAGCGCGCGCGCAAAGATGGTCTGCGCCAGCGGCAGCGGCAAGGCGTGGCGGCCGGTGACAAAGAGCACCGGCGCCAGCTCGCGCAGCGGCAGCGCGGCGCCGCCGGCGGATTCGGGCAGCAGGCAATCGGCAAAGCCGCTTTCCAGCAGCGCTTGCCACAGCGGCTGCGGGTCGGCCTGCTGTTCCAGCGCGCGCACGGTGGCGGGCGGGCAGCAGTCGCGCAGCAGCGCGTCGAGGGCGTCGGAGTAGTCGTTATGCATGGGTATCTCGTTCAGGATGGCGGTCGACGGAGGCGGATTCAGCGCAGGCCGAGTCCGCGCGCGATCATGCCGCGCAGGATTTCGCGGGTGCCGCCGCGCAACGAGTACGACGGCGCGATCTGCGTGACATAGGCCAGGGTGCGGTACAGCGCCCCATCGGCCGCCAGCGCGGGTTCATCGCCGAGCGCGGCTTCCACCAGTGCCGGAATCGACTGCTCGAAGGTTGTGCCCAGGTCCTTCACCAGCGCGGCCTCCACCACCGGGCTTTCACCGGCGGCGAGCCGCGACGTGACGGCCAGCGACATGGCGCGCAGCACCGCCAGGTGGCCGGCGAGCCGGCCCGCGGTCACCGTGTCGCGCCGTGCCGGCGGCAGCCGGCGCATGGCGTCGAGCCAGGTGTCGAGCAGCACCACGCTGGAATAGAGGCGCTCGGGGCCGCTGCGCTCGAACGCCAGCTCCGCGTTGACCTGCTCCCAGCCGCTGCCTTCCTGGCCGACCAGCGTGTCCGGGGCCAGCGCCACGTCGTCGAAGGTGACTTCGGAGAAGTGCGCATCGCCCGCCAGGTCGTGGATCGGCCGCACCGTGACGCCCGGTGCGTGCAGGTCGACGATGAACTGCGACAGCCCGGTCTGCCGGTCCTGCGGCGTGCCCGAGGTGCGCACCAGCGCGATCATGAGGTGGCAGCGGTCGGCATTGGTCGTCCAGATCTTGCGGCCGTTCAGGCGCCAGCTGCCGTCCGCCTGGCGCACCGCGCGCGTGGCCACGCTGGCCAAGTCCGAGCCGGAGTTGGGCTCGCTCATGCCAATGCAGAAGAAGGCCTCGCCGCGGCTGATCGCCGGCAGGTAGCGCGCCTTCTGCGCGTCGTTGCCGTAGCGCAGGATCAGCGGGCCGCTCTGGCGGTCGGCGATCCAGTGCGCCGACACCGGCGCGCCGCAGGCCAGCAGTTCTTCCACCAGCACGAAACGCGAAAACGGGTCCAGGCCCGCGCCGCCGAACTGCGCCGGCAGCGTGATGCCGACCCAGCCGCGCGCGGCCAGTGCCCGGCTGAAGGCGGCATCGAACCCCATCCACGAGCGCGCGCGCGTTTCCGGCGGCAGCGCGGGCAGGTGTGCATCGAGAAAGGCCCGCACCTTGCCGCGGAACGCCACGGCGTGCGGCGGCAGGGAGGTCAGGCTGAAGGTGGAAAGCAATGCGGTCACGGTGAAATCCTGTGTCTGGTATTGGCTGGTGGCAGTGGTCTCAGTCCAGCGTCGCGCCTGAATCCTTCACGACCTTCTGCCAGCGCGTCATTTCCGCGCTGAGGTAGGCGGCGTAGGCCTCCGGGGTCGACCCGCGCGGCTCCGCACCCTGCGCGGCCAGGCTTGCGCGCGTCTCGGGGTGGGCCAGCGCCTTGGTGGCGGCGGCATTGAGCTTGCGCACGATCTCGGCCGGTGTCCTGGCCGGCACCATCATGCCCTGCCAGGCGCCGACCTCGAAGCCCGGCTGCACGGTTTCGGCAAGGGTCGGCACGTCCGGCAACTGGGCGCTGCGCGTGGTGCTGGTGACTGCCAGCGCGCGCATGCGCTTGTCGCGGATGAAGGGCAGCGATGAATTGATGGTGTCGGCCATGAACTGCACCTGTCCGCTGGCCAGGTCGGTCAGCGCCGGTGCGCTGCCCTTGTAGGGCGCGTGCACCGCCGACAGACCGTTGGCCTGCAGGAACATGAAGGCCGCCAGGTGCGTCACGTTGCCGTTGCCGGCCGAGCCATAGGTGAGCTTGTCGGGGTTGGCCTTCAGGTACTGGATGAACTCTTTCACGTTCTGTACCGGCAGCTGCGCGTTGACCTCCAGCACCAGCGGCACCATCGCCGTCAGCGCCACCGGCGCGAAATCGCGTTTCACGTCGTAGCTGAGCTTGTGGTAGAGCGCCGGGCTCAGCGCGATCGACGAGGTGTTGTACAGCACCGTATAGCCGTCGGGCGGCGCCTTGGCGACAATCTCCGCGCCGATATTGCCGTTGGCGCCGGGCCGGTTGTCGACCAGCACCTGCTGGCCGAGCGCCTCGCTCATGCGCCGTGCGATCACGCGCGACACCAGGTCGGTCGGGCCGCCCGGCGGGAACGGCACCACCATGCGGATCGGGTGCGACGGATAGGCGGCATCGGCGGCCGCCGCCGGCTGCGCCAGCACCGCCGGCAATACGATGGCTGCCGCGGCAGCCAGTGTCGTGATGAAAGTCTTTGCCTTCATGTGCTTGTCTCCTCCGTCCATGCAGCCACGCGGCGGGTGCCGCCGTGGGTTCAGCGTCCCGCCAGCAACCGGCGCGCGGTGTAGGTCATGACCTGCTCACCGCGCTGGTTGAATACCTCGATGCGCGAATCCACCACGGCGCGTCCGCTGCGCGAGGTCGGGCGGATGCCGGTCACGGTCACGGTGGCGTGGATGGTGTCGCCCACCATCACGGGCGCGTGGATCTGTTGTGTCAGTTCCAGCATGGCCAGCCCGGTGCCCTGGATCATGGTCTGCAGGATAAAGCCCTCGATAAGCGTGTAGGTCAGCGCCGCCGGTACCGGCCGGCCCTGGATGGCGCCACCGTCATAGCCGGCTTCGATGAAGATGGCCTCGACCATGCCGGTGACGGAGATGAAATTGACCAGGTCGGTCTCGGTCACGGTGCGGGCGAAGGTGCGGAAGGCCTGGCCTTCCTGCAGGTCTTGCCAGTAGAAGCCCTGGCCGAGGCGGGGCAGTTCTGCATGCGTCATGGTGTCTCCTTGGCGGGTGCGCAGCGTGCGGCACCGCTTTGTTGCAATTGCGCGATCGCTTCTGCGGATAGTCCCGCCTGCGCCAGCACGCTCCCGGTGTGCTCGCCCAGCCGCGGCGGGATGCCCAGCGGCGCGCGCTGGCTGTCGAAGCGCACCGGCGCGCCGGGAAAACGCAACGTGCCCATGGCCGGGTCTTCGACGGTTTCGAAGAAGCCGGTGGCGACCAGGTGCGGATCGGCCGGCAGATCGTCGAGTTCATTAATGCGCGCCACCGGGATCTGCAGGCGTTCGCACAGCTCCACCCAGTGCGCAGTGGTCTGTCCCAGCACGATTTCGCCGGTGAGCTCGTACAGCGTCTCGATATGCCGCGTGCGTGCCGCGATATCGGCAAAGCGCGCATCGGCGGCCAGCCCGGGGCGATCGGCGGCGTGAAAGAAGTCGCGCCAATGCACATCGGTGTACGGCATCATGCAGACATAGCCGTCGGCGCTGCGGTACGGGCGGCGCAGCGGCGCCAGCACGCGGGGGTAGCCGCTGGGGCCGCGCGGCGGCTCGAAATGGCGGCCGTAGAAGTGCTCGACCAGGTTGAAGGCGACCATGGATTCGAACATCGGCACCTCGACCAGCGTGCCGTGGCCGGTGCTGCCGTCGGCATTGCGCCTGGCGCGCCCGGCCAGCGCCGCGCAGACCGACAGCGCTGCCACCAGCCCGCTGGTCTTGTCCGCGGCGATGGTGGGGAAGTAGCGGCTGTCGCCGGTTTGCGCCGCCATCAGCGCGGCATTGCCGGACAGGCCCTGGATGATGTCGTCGTACGCTGGCCGGCCGCCATAGGGGCCATCCTCGGCAAAGCCGAGCAGGCTGACAAAGACCAGCTCCGGGTGGCGCGCCCGCACGTCGTCAGGCGCCAGCCCCAGCGCGGCCAGCTTCTGCGGGCGCATGCTGTGCATCAGCACGTCGGCGCCGGCCAGCACGCGGTCCAGAGCGGCCTGCGCAGCCGGCTGCTTCAGGTCCAGGACCACGCTGCGCTTGCTGCGGTTCACGCCCAGGAAAATGGCCGCCATGCCGGGCTCGGCGGCGGGGCCGGTGCGGCGCGTGGAATCGCCCTCGGGCGGCTCGACCTTGATCACCTCTGCGCCAAGGTCGGCCAGCCACTGGCTGGCATACGGCCCCATCACCACCGTGGACAGGTCGACCACGCGGATGCCTGCAAGCGGCAGCATGTTGTCTCCGATCTTGTTGACTGTGGGGCACAGGGTAGATCAGCAGGCGAGGCCTGGTCTAATATTAGTTTTTTAGAAATCGATATTCAGAGGATATTAACGAGCCATGGACTTCCGCCAGCTGCAGCAGTTTGTCGCCCTGGCTGAGACGGGCAACTTCCACCGCGCCGCCGAACGCCTGCACATGGCGCAGCCGCCGCTTTCCATTTCCATCCGCAAGCTCGAGGACCAGCTTGGGACGGCGCTGTTCGTGCGCACTTCGCGCGGGGTGCGGCTGACACAGGCGGGCGAGGCCGCGCTGCACGATGCGCGCCGTGCGCTGTTTCATGCACAACAGGCACGTGCCGCGGCAATCGCTGCAGGGCAGGGCGAGCGCGGCGCGCTGCGCATCGGCTTTATCGGGTCGGCGACGTATGCGCTGCTGCCCAAGCTGATCCCGGCGTTCCGCGCGGCGCATCCCGGCATCGAGCTGATCCTGCATGAATCCACCACCGCCGCGATTCTGGACCGCCTGGAAAAGCACCAGATCGACGCCGGCCTGGTGCGCTTCCCGATCCTGAACACCGGCAACTATTCGCTGACGCCGCTGGAAAACGACGTCTTTGTCGCGGCGGTGCCGGCTGACAGCCCGCTGGCAAGCGCAGACGCCATCCCGCTGCGCGCGCTCGCGGACGAGCCTTTCATCATGTATCCGGCGATGCAGGTGCCCAATCTGCACGCGGTGGCCATGCTGCTGTGCCAGCAGGCGGGCTTTGTGCCGCGCGTCACGCAGGAGGCGGTGCAGGTGCAGACCCAGGTCAGCCTGGTCGAGAGTGGGCTTGGCGTGGCCCTGGTGCCGAGCGTGGCGGCACGCTACGCCAACCGGCGCGTGCGCTTCCTGCCATTGTCCAGCCCGCGTCCGGCCGGGCGCATCGGCATTGCGCTGGCGGCGCGGCCCGACGACGGCGACCGCCAGGTGCAGCGCTTCCTGGCGGCGGCGCAGGCGGCGGTGAACTGATGGGAAGGCGGGTGGTGCAGCGTCTCAGGCGGCGCGCGTGCGCGGCGTGCGCGGCCGCGCGGGCGGGGTCACGCCGGCGCGCTCCAGGTTCACGCCCGGCAGCAGGTGCAGCAGCCGCACCAATTCCGACTGGCGATGCGTGCCGGTCTTGCGCAGCGTGTCGCGGATATGCACGCGCACGGTGTGGGGCGAGAGAAATTCGCGCTCGGCAATTTCGTTGAGGGTTTCGCCGGCAGCCAGGCGGATCGCGATAATGCTTTCCTTGCGCGACAGCCCGAACAGCGAGGTCAGCACGCCGGCATCCAGCACCGAGCGCGATTCCGAGTTGCCGAACAGCATCATCGCGGCCGGCAATTGCCACGGGCCTTCCACCGGCTGGCGCGACACCAGCGGCGTGACGATGATCGGCACCGGCTGTCCGCCCGAGGTGATGTGCATCCACGAGCCGGAGGCCGCCTCAGTGCCGCGGGCACGCATGGCACCGTCGAGCAGCTTGCGCAGCACCGCCTGCAGCGTGTCGCTGTGGGCGCGCAGCACGCCGCCCTGCAGCGACAGGTGGCCGTCGGCCTGCACCAGCGCCTCGGCCCAGCTGTTGGCGTAGCGCACGCGCAGGTCCGCCTGCAGCACCATCACGCCGAAATCCAACGTATCCAGCCCGGCCAGGCCCAGACTGGCCAGCCCGCTCAGCTCGAAGTTGCGCTGCTGCATCCGTGCCGCGCGCACCCAGTGCGGCATCACGTGGGCCAGGCGCCGCTCGCGCTGGCCTGTGCTGATGCTGCCCGCGCTGGTGCCGCTCATCAGCACGCAAACCTCGGCGTTCTCAATCAGGCGGATGCCTTGTTCCAGTCCGCTGCAGGCCAGCGCAGCCGTGGCTGCGTCCGCCATGCCGCCATCGTACGACGCCGCCAGCGCGGACGTGCCGTCGCAGGCCAGCGCGGGGGCGTCATTGGGGGGGCAGCAAGCGCCCGGATGGGGCAGGTCGAGCGGACCGGGCAGCCAGTCGGGCATGCTGACGCCGCTGGTGAAGCAGCCGTGCGGGGTCACGCCAAGGCGGGCATGGCCGGCAAGCTTGTCCCAGATCAGGTAACGCGGGCTGCCTGTGCAGGTGTAACGGGAAAAGAGGTCGAGGGCGGCGGGCATGACGGCAACGTCCAGCGCGGACTCGTAGATTGAGTCGACCAGACGATGGAAGTCCTCGTCCGTAGTCGGGTGTTCGCCCATGTTCAGATCCCCCCGGTGGCAAACGCCTATTGCTCTGCGCCACGGCAAGTGGCTACATCTTTTTGTGTTATCGGTTCCGTTCTGGCGTTCTGTACTGCGCCGATACGGATGCTGCTGGCGGCGCGCATTGTCCCGTCATGTCCGCCGTACCGCAATCATGCCAAACAATGTTGTTTGTCTTATCCCCCGTATCGGGGGGGGGAAACCCGGATTGCGCGGCGTAACTCCCCGCCAGGCCGGGCAGGGGCGTGATCATGTCGCGGCGCGATGGTAATACCCGAGAAGAAAAGAAATTTCCAGCGCTGAAATAGTGAGCGACGTTCCACATGCGCCACGAATCTGTTGGCGCTTGCGCCACAGGTTCGACCCAGCAAGGCCACAGCATTTGTTTGAGTGACAGCATTGGTGTAATAATGCAGTCATTGACTGCATCCATGGAGGCGATCATGCCGATCCTGACCGTTAGAAATGTGCCCGACGACGTGCACCGTGCGCTGCGGGTCCGTGCCGCCCAGAACGGACGCAGCACTGAAGCTGAGGTGCGTGAGATCCTGGCCAGCGCGGTGATGCCGCAGAAGCGCGTGCGCCTGGGCGATGCGCTGGCGATGCTTGGCCGCGAGATCGGCTTGTCGAATGCGGACGTTGAAGCGATCGAGCAGGGCAAGGACAAGGCAGCGGCCGAGCCGGTGAGGTTTGAATGATCGTCCTGGATACGAATGTCATTTCCGAGGCCATGAAGCCGGAACCGGCTGACTCCGTGCGCTGCTGGCTCAACGACCAGGCCGCCGAGACCTTGTACCTGTCCAGTGTGACGCTGGCCGAACTGCTGTTCGGCATCGGCGCGCTGCCCGCGGGCAGGCGCCGCGCCATGCTGGCCGCTGCGCTGGACGGCCTGGTGACGCTGTTCGAAGGGCGCATCTTGCCGTTCGACACGAATGCGGCCCGGCACTATGCGGAACTCGCCACTGCCGCCAGAAGCCGTGGCCGCGGCCTTCCCACGCCGGATGGCCACATCGCCGCGATTGCCGCGGCCAACGGCATGATAGTCGCGACGCGGGATGTGTCGCCCTTTGAAGCGGCCGGGCTGCAGGTGCTCAACCCGTGGCTGGCGCCGCCTCCGTCGTGAAGAGGAACGCCCGCGCCAACCGCATTGCTACTGTCCCTGAATCGTCGGATCAGCCGCCCGCTGGGTCGCTTTTTCGTTGGCGCTTTCCGGATCCAGTAGTTGCGCTGCGCCGCCACCCACCTGAATCGTCAGGCTCGGCGATGCCATGCGGATGCCGCTGGCGTCGAAATTGCGCTTGAGCCGCACATTGAAGGCGCGCGTGATCTCGGCCTGCATCAGCGGCCGGGTCTTGAACTGTGCCATCACCACCGGCCCGTTGGGGTCGAAACGGTCCAGCCCCAGGATGTCCAGCCCAGACATCAGGTTGCGCGCGTAGCGATGGTCGCGCGCCAGTTCGGCGCCGGTGGTGCGGATCAGCTCCAGCGCCTGGTCCAGGTCGCTCTGGTAGGTGATGCCGATGTTGAACACCGCGTAGGCATAGCCGCGCGACAGGTTCTTGACTGCCTTGATCTGGCTGTACGGCAGCGTGTGCAGCGCGCCGCGGCCGTCGCGCAGCCTGACCGTGCGGATGGTCATGGCTTCGACCACGCCGGCGTGGTCCGGCAGTTCGATCGAGTCGCCGATGGCGATGGAGTCCTCGACCACGATGAACAGCCCCGTGATCAGATCCTGCACCAGGCTTTGCGCGCCGAAGCCGATGGCCAGGCCGACCACGCCCGCGCCGGCCAGCAGCGGCGTCACATTGACGCCCAGGTTGGCCAGCACCGCGATCACCGTGATCACCAGCAGGCCGATGAGCGAGGCGTTGCGCACCAGCGGCAGGATGGTCTTGACCCGCAGGCTGGGCTGCGCGCCGCGCCCGTGCGCCGGCGACAGTGATTGCATGATGGCGGTGTCGATCAGCAGCCAGACCAGCCAGGCCAGCAGCACGGTGCTGGTGACGCTGAAGACCGTCTCGGTGAGATGGCGGCCCGCGGCGGACGACTCGGCCAGGCGCACCAGCGACGTGCCCCAGATGCGCATCACCATCTCAATGAAGACCGCCCAGATCAGCACGCGCACCAGTGCCAGCGCAAAGCGCCCGAAGCGCTGCAGGTAGGCCGAGCGGCGGCGGTCGCGGATGCGCGGCGGCCGCGCGGTGGCCTTGGGCGAGTGCCCCGCCACCATCGTCAGCAGCAGCCCGGCGAGGAACAGTGCCACCGATGCCACCGTGCGGCGCAGGAACACATCCGCATGGCCGGTGGCCAGGATGGTGCCGACCACCGATGCCACTACCACCGCCAGCACCGGCAGGTGCCAGGCCTGCCCGGCCAGCCGCAGCAGGTCGGTCGCGGCCGGGTGGGCCTGGCGGAAGGCCAGCGGCCGCTGGCTGATCAGCTGGCCGATCTGCCGGCGGAAACACAGCGCGAACGCGCCGATGCCCAGGGCTGCGGCGATATTGGCCACGGTGGCCACCAGCGCGCACAGGTTGGTGCCGAGCACGGCGATCACGCGGCTGTCGGTGGCGCCGTCGCCCAGCGCCGCCAGCGCCCCCGTGCAGATCAGCAGCCACGGTGAGCGCGCCAGCAGCTGCCGCACCGCCAGCTGCCGGTGCGCGCTGCGGAACAGCGTGAAGATGACCTGGCACACCGCTGCCGCGATCGCTCCCGCCACGATTGCATACGCTACCAGCACGGCGGCGACGCTGGCCGGCGATTGGGCAAATACGCGTTGGGCCAGCAGCGAGGTCAGCCCGAATGCCACCACCCAGGGCCCGATATGGCGCAGCATGAAGACGCCGACGTCGACCCACGATGGCAGTTCGGGCAGCTTGCCGCGCTCGGCGCGCGTGGGTTTGCGCGCGCGCCGGCGCCGGATGCGGTGGCCGATCTCCCACAAGACCCCGCCGCTCACTGCCCAGGCTGCCAGCACCAGCGCGAATTCACGCAGCGAGGCCAGCGTCGTGCGGGCGCCGTTGTGGGTGAGCGCGGCGTGCCATTCCTCGCCCGCGAAGCGCGTGCGCCAGCGCCAGAACTGCCACGGGCCGCGATCCTTGCGCAGATGGGTATCGACTTCGTCCAGCACTTCAGCGACGGCACCGATCAGGCCGGGCGCGGAGGCACCGGCCGGGGCTGCCGCGGCGGAGGCGGGCGCGGCCCCGGAGTCACCCAGCCCCTGGCGCATGGTTTGCAGCTGGCCCACCAGGGCGCGCCGCTCGCCGTCGTTCTGCAGCGTGGCGATCACCTGGTCCAGCGACTGCGCCAGCGGCACGCTGGCGGCGGGTGCGCTGGCCGGCGCCGCGGGCTTATCCGCCTTGCCCAGCAGTGCGGCGAGGGAGCCGGCCGGGGCGGCGTGCGCCGGAATGGCGCACAGCAGCGTCAACAGCGCGGCCAGCACGGCGAACGCACGCAGCACCGGCCGCAGTGCGGCATGCCAGCGGGGCGCAGGGGTGGGGGCGTGGTGTTCGGGTTTGTGCATGGTTCGTAGTCGGTTGCCGGTGCCGGGCGGCGCCGGAATGGCCGTCGATCGCGTCACTGTAGCGCATTGGTCGCGCCGGGTGCCGGAGCGCGCCGCAGGCACGCGCCATCCTCATTCGTCGCTTCGGACGATGCGTTGCAACGGCCGATCCACGAATCTCGACCCCACTCCGGTACAGGCGATTTTTGCGCCTGCCGGCTTCATCAAACCGCGGGGCCGCGCTGGATCCGGCCGGGCCAGGAACAAGAGACAAGGGAAGACGATATGGAACTCAATGCATCGGTATCGGCAGTGGTGACGGGTGGCGCTTCGGGCCTGGGCGCGGCGACGGCACGTGCGCTGGCAGCGCAGGGCGTGCGCGTGGCATTGTTCGACCTCAACGTGGAGAAGGGCGAAGCGCTGGCGCGTGAACTGGGCGGCGTGTTCTGCCAGGTCAACGTCACCTCGGAGGCCGAGGTCGAGGCCGGCTTTGCCAAGGCGCGCGCCGCCATCGGCCAGGAACGCATCCTGGTCAACTGCGCCGGCACCGGCAACGCCATCAAGACCGCCTCGCGTTCCAAGGAAGCGCCGGACCAGATCAAGCATTTCCCGACCGATGCCTTCGAGCGCATCATCCAGATCAACCTGATCGGCACCTTCCGCTGCATCGCACGCTCGGCCGCGGGCATGCTGACGCTGGACAGCGCCGGCGGCGAGCGTGGCGTGATCGTCAATACCGCGTCGGTGGCGGCGCAGGACGGCCAGATGGGCCAGGCCGCGTACTCGGCATCGAAGGCCGGCGTGGTCGGCATGACGCTGCCGATCGCGCGAGACCTGGCGGGTGAAGGCATCCGCGTCAACACCATCTTGCCGGGCATCTTCAATACGCCGCTGCTGCAGGGTGCGGCAGAGAACGTCAAGGCCGCGCTGGCCGCTTCGGTGCCGTTCCCCAAGCGCTTGGGGCAGCCGGAAGAGTTTGCCTCGCTGGCCGTCGAGATGTGCCGCAACGGCTATTTCAACGGCGAGTCGGTGCGCCTGGACGGCGCCATCCGCATGGCGCCGCGCTGAGCGTAGCGCCAGCACATCGTCGTGTCCGGGCCCGCGCACCGCTGGTCCGGACACTATCAGAATCAGGAGGCGCGGATGGACTTCAGCTATCTGACGACACTGCCCCACGCGGTACGCCACTTCGCGCGCCTGCGGCCCGAGGCGGTGGCGTATGCGTTCGAAGGCCGGCAGACCACCTATGCCGGGTTCGAGCGGAACACCAATCGCGTGGCACAGGCCCTGCTGGCTGAAGGCGCCGGGGTCGGCGAGCGCATCGGCTATATCGGCAAGAACAGCGACCACTATTTCGAGCTGCTGCTTGGCGCGTCCAAGATCGGCGCGGTGATGACGCCGGCCAGCTGGCGCCTGGCGCCGCCCGAGGTGGAGTTCATCCTCGGCCATTGCGATGCCGTGGTGCTCTTCGTCGGGGCGGAATCGGCGGCAATGGTCCGGAACCTGCTGCCCGCGCTGCCGATGGTGCGCAAGGTGGTGGTGATGGAGCCGTGCGCCGAGCAAGGCGACTGGCAGTGCTACACCGGCTGGCGCGACGCGCAGCCGGATACGCCGCCCGCGCACCAGCCCGCCGCGCATGACGTGCTGCTGCAGCTGTACACATCCGGCACCACCGGCCGGCCCAAGGGCGCGATGCTCACGCACCGCAACCTGACCATCGGCACCGAAGTCAGCGAGCGCGAGAACGTGCGCTGGTCGCACTGGGTCGCCGACGATGTTTCGCTGGTGGCGATGCCGGTGGCGCATATCGGCGGCTCCGGCTGGGGCCTGCGCAACCTGCTGTCCGGTGCCAAGGGCGTGGTCGCGCGCGAGTTCGATCCGCGCGCGGTGCTCGACTTTATCGAGAAGGAACGCATCAGCAAGCTGTTCCTGGTGCCGGCCGCGATGCAGATCGTGCTGCGCGACCCGCGCGCGCGCCAGGTGGACTACTCGCGCCTGAAGTACCTGCTGTACGGCGCCGCGCCGATTCCGGCGGCGCTGCTGCGCGAGGGCATCGAGGTGTTCGGCTGCGGCTTCGTGCAGCAGTACGGCATGACCGAGACCACCGGCACCATCGTGGCGCTGCCGCCCGAGGACCACACCACCGAGGAAGTGCCGCGCATGCGTGCCGCGGGCAAGCCGCTGCCTGGCGTGGAGATCAAGGTGGTCGACTATGAAGGCCGCCAGCTCGCGCCCGGCGAGGTCGGCGAACTCGTGGTGCGCTCGCAGCACAACATGGCCGGCTACTGGAAGCAGCCCGAAGAGACCGCGCGCACCATCGACGCCGAAGGCTGGCTGCGCACCGGCGACGCGGGCTACATGGATGCCGACGGCTACCTGTACATCCATGACCGCGTCAAGGACATGATCATCAGCGGCGGCGAGAACGTCTATCCGGCCGAGGTTGAAAGCGCGATCTACGGCCACCCGCAAGTGGCGGACGTGGCGGTGATCGGCGTGCCCGACGAGAAGTGGGGCGAGGCGGTCAAGGCCATCGTCGTGCTCAAGCCCGGGCAGGCGCCGGACCAGGCCGGCATCATCGCGTGGACGCGCCAGCGGCTGGCGGGCTTCAAGGTGCCCAAGAGCATCGAGTTTGTCGAAGCGCTGCCGCGCAACCCATCGGGCAAACTGCTGCGGCGCAAGCTGCGCGAGCCGTTCTGGGAAGGGATGAACCGGCGGGTGAACTGACGCTGGCAAGCAGCAAGCCAAAGCACCAAAGCAAAACCCGCCGTGACTGGCGGGTTTTGTTTTGCCTGCCGGCATTGCTCCGGCCTCAGTCGGCCTGGATGCCGAACTCCTTGACCACCTTGGTATAGCGGGCCGTGTCGGCTGCGATCAGCTTTGACAGCACCGCGGGCTCGCCGCCCGAAGGCGTGACCGCGATGGTGGCCATGCGCGCCACCACGTCGGGCATCTTCAGGATCTCGTTGACGTGCGTGTTGAGCGTGCGCACCAGGTCGGCCGGCATGCCCTTGGGCCCGAGCAGGGCCTGCCAGGCGCCGATTTCCACGTCCTTGTAGCCCAGCTCGGCCAGCGTCGGCACGTTGGGCGCGAACGGCGAGCGCTTCTGGTCCGCCACCGCCAGCGGCACCAGGCTGCCGTTGCCGACGTACTGCGAGATCGCGCCGTAGGTGATGTAGGTCACCGGCACCTGCCCGCCGATCACGTCGACGATGGCGGGCGCCAGGCCGCGGTAGGGCACCTGGCTGATCTTGATGCCGGCGGACTTGTTGAACAGTTCGCCCATGATGTGCATCGGCGAGCCATTGCCGGGCGTGGCATAGGTTTCCACCTTGCCGGCCTTGGCGCGTGCCACCAGGTCGCTGACCTTGGTGATGCCGGTGCCCTTGTTGACGACCACGAACAGCGACTGCGTGCCGATCTGGCTGATGGGCGTGAAATCGTGCTGCACGTCATAGCTGGCGCCGGCGCCGGCCTTGAGCACCAGCGGCGCGATGGCGACGGTGTTGGGGGCCAGCAGCAGAGTGTAGCCGTCCGGGTTGGCGCGCGCCACGTAGGCGCTGCCGATGGTGCCGGCGGCGCCGGTGCGGTTTTCCACCACCACCGACTGCTTCAGGCGCGGGGCGAGCTTTTCGGCGAACATGCGCGCCAGCACGTCGACGTCGCCGCCGGCCGGGTAGGCCACAACGATGGTGATGGGCTTGTTCGGGTACGCACCCTGGGCCAGGGCGGTGCCGCCGGTGGCAGCGACCAGGGCGGTCGCGGCGGCCAGCGTGGCGAGTACTTTGCGGCGTACGGACTTCATGATGTTCAGACCTCTGTAAGACGCGGCGCCCGGACGGGCCGGGGCCGATGGCTGTGTTGGCGTCCGGCGCGTTGCATGCGCCGGACGGTACCGCCGGGGGGCGCGGAGGAAATCAGAAAACGTGCTTGATGCCGATCATCGAGCCCCACTGGTTCTCGCCCGGGCGCGGGTTCGAGCCAGGCGAGCCGCCGCTGACTGACATGGCCAGCTGGCCGCCGTTGTTGATAAAGCCGGCGGTGGCGTACACCGAGGTGCGCTTGCTGAAGCTGTACATCGCGCGCAGCGTATAGAGCATGGCCTGGTTGTCGCTGCCGTGGTAGTTCAGGAAGTAGACCTGGCCCGCCAGGTTGACCGCGGGGGTGATGTCGTAGGACGCGCCGGCGTAGTACAGGTCGCTGATCGGCGTGCGGCTGCCCTCGTTGTCGCGGCGGATCCAGCCGGCGCCGATCTTGGCGCGCTGGAACAGCATGTAGCCGCCCAGCGACAGGCGGTCGTCGGTCAGGTTGCTGTTGGTCAGGCCACCGAAGGCGCCCGGGCCGCCGCGCTGCGAGTCATACGCGGCGGTGACGCCCCAGGTCTTGTTGTCGTAGCCGAGCATGGCCGACCACTCGCGGCACGCCTTCTTGTCGGCGGCGTTCTCGCCGGCGCAGTTGGTGCCCGAGGGGCTGGGGCCGGCGTTGACCGCGTCGCGCCCGAAGCTGTAGGTGGCGCCCACCACGAAGCCGTTGAAGTTGGCCTTGTACGACACCGCGTTGTCGGCGCGCGTATTGGGCAGGTAGCTGTCGAGCGAGCCCGAGCCGTACACGTTGGGCCCCAGGACGTCGCTGTCGAGCGTGGCCCAGAACAGCATGGTGTACTGCCGGCCGAACGACAGCGTCCCGTACTGGTTGGTCAGCCCGGCCAGAGCCTGGCGCCCGAACAGGCGGCCGCCCTGATTGGAGGTGCCCGAATCCGGCGAGAAGCCCGACTCCAGCACGAAGATGCTCTTCAGGCCGCCGCCCAGGTCTTCGGTGCCGCGGATGCCCCAGCGCGAGGGCACGGTCGCGGTCAGGTTGGGCATGCGCACCAGGCCGTTGCCGTTGGCGCCGACATTGCTCACATACTCGACGCCCGTGTCGATGACCCCGTACAGGGTGACCGAAGATTGTGCCGAGGCCAGCAGGGGGAAAGCCGCGGCCAGGCCTGCGGCAATTCGTGCAAGTTTCATCTACCAGTTTCCTTCCGTTTTCCGTTTTGTCGTCTTGTTGTCCGCTGCCACTACGGATGGCGGCCGCGAATGCTGTTTCGGTCTCTTTTGTGTTTTATATATGAAACATCAAACAACATAAGAAACGTTAGGCAAAATATAGCCGTGAGTTTCCACAAGATGTGAGGAGGGTTATCCCTAGTGAGGCGGCGCCACGACGGCTAACGCCGGCTCTGCGCACAGGTTTTCGCTCTCCCTATCGTTAACCCTCATCCCGGTTGGACCCCGACACGCCTATGCTTCAAAAGTTTATTCTCAAACCTAAGTTTTATATATGGAACAAAATCAGCCTCGCAAGCCAACTGAGCCAGACCGGCAGTTGCTGGAAGCCCTCGACAGCGGGTTTGCCCAGCGCGTGGTGCAGGTGGGCGCGGGCGGCGAGCGCGTGGCCTACCGCTGCGGCGGGGGCACTGGCCCGGCGGTCGTGCTGCTGCACGGCATCAGTTCCGGCGCGGCGTCGTGGCTGCCGTGCGCGAGCCTGCTGGCCGCGCACGCGCGGGTGATCGCCTGGGATGCGCCGGGCTATGGCGATTCGTCGCCGCTGGCGCAGGCGCGGCCATTGGCATCTGACTACGCGCAGCGGCTGGACGGACTGCTGCAGGCCCTGGGCGTGCAGCCGGCGCTGATCGTCGGGCATTCGCTGGGCGCGCTGATGGCGGCGGCCTATGTCGCCAACGCGCGCCAGCTGCCCGCGCGCCTGCTGTTGCTCAGCGTGGCGCAAGGCTACGGCGGCGCGGGAAGGGAAGCCCAGGCAAGGGAGGTTGCGCGCCAGCGGCTGGAGGCGCTGGAATCCCTGGGCGTCGATGGCCTGGCGCAACGCGGGCCGGCCCGGCTGCTGAGCGAAGAGGCCGACCCCGGCGCACAGGCATGGGTGCGCTGGAACATGCAACGGCTGAACCCGGACGGCTACCGGCAGGCGGTGGCGATGCTGTGCGGCGACGACATCCACGCCTACCTGGCGCAGCGCCCCGATGCCTTGCCCACGCAGATTGCCTGCGGCAGCCATGACGTGGTCACCACGCCGCCCGCCTGCGGCACGCTGGCCGAACGCTTCGGTCTGCCGTTCTCGCTGATCCCCGATGCCGGCCACGCCTGCTATATCGACCAGGCCGCCGCCACCGCGCGGCTGATCCGCTCGGTGCTGGACGACATCACCTGAAGCCACCGCGGCGGCGCCTGCCGCCGCATCCCACGTGGTGGCGCGCACCTTGCGCCACCCCTTCCAGATTTCGTAGTGCCGATCGCGGGTTAACCCCAGTCAATTTTTGTGGCCGCGTTGTCTATAGTCGTACCTGTGTTCAATATCTAAACCAGTGTTTCATTAGTAAAACGTAGCCAGGCGATCGCAAGACCGGTCGACGCGGCACGCGGAACACGGTCCCCCCGCTGCAAGACATGGAGCAAAGCGCAATGGAAAGCCTCACGTACAACCCGAACCTGGTGCCCTGGGAGCGTCCGGCGCCGAACAACGTGGCAGGCAAGGGCCATATCGAGCAACCCGGCAAGGTCGCCAACATCGTCTGGCAGACCCGCGCCGCCGCACCGACCGCCTATGAGAACGCGCTGGGCGATGCCCTCGAAGCCGCGTTCGAAGGCGGCGCGCAGAACCCGCAGGACATCGTGCGCGCCTTCAACGACGCCGGTTTCCTGGGCGTGGACGGCCAGCCCTGGACCGAAGAGCGCTTCCTGTCCGAAATGCGCCGGCTGGGTGCCTGAGCCCGCCCCAGTCCAAGTCCAGCCTCGAAGCGAGAAAACCATGGAATCGAACAAGCAAGCCCGCACCGAAGCCCGCCTGAACACCGGCCTGCGCAACTACTGGTACCCGGTCGCCGCCTCGTGGGCGGTGTCCCATGCCCCGATCGGCATCACCCGCCTGAGCCAGAACATCGTGCTGTGGCGCGACGGCGAAGGCCAGGTCCACGCCCTGGAAGACCGCTGCCCGCACCGAGGCGCGCGCCTGTCGATGGGCTGGAACCTGGGCGACCGCGTTGCCTGCTGGTACCACGGCGTCGAGGTCGGCGGCGACGGTCAGGTCAAGAGCGTGCCGGCGGTGGAAAGCTGCCCGCTGGAAGGCCGCACCTGCGTGCGCAGCTACCCGGTGCAGGAAAAGGCCGGCGCCATCTTCCTGTGGTTCGGCGACCAGGCCCCGCAAGGCGAGGGCAGCCCCGACGAACTGCGCCTGCCGGAAGAACTGGTCAGCGAAGAACACAGCAACTTCCTGTGCGTGGCGCACTGGGACTGCAACTACCGCTACGCCATCGACAACGTGATGGACCCGATGCACGGTGCCTACCTGCATGCGGTGTCGCACTCGATGGCCAGCGGCGAGAAGTCCGCCGTGATGCAGGTGCGCGAGACCGAGCATGGCCTGGTGTTCGAGAAGACCGGCCAGCGCGGCGTCAATTTCGACTGGGTGGAATTTGGCGAGACCGGCACGCTGTGGCTGCGCCTGGCGATTCCGTACCGCGCCAGTGTCGGCCCGGGCGGCCCGTTCGGCATCGTCGGCATGGCCACGCCGGTGGATGAAGACCACTGCATGGTGTTCTTCTGGCGTACCCGCCACGTGCAGGCCTGGGAGCGCGACGTGTGGCGCTTCCTGTATCGCAACCGCCTGGAGCAGCTGCACTGGGACGTGCTGGAGCAGGACCGCGTGGTGCTGGAAATGATGGCCCCGAACGCGCGCGACCACGAGATGCTGTACCAGCACGACGCCGGCATCACCCGCGTGCGCCGCCTGCTCAAGCGCCGCGCCGAGCAGGAAGTGGCCGACGAGCCCGTCGCCATGCTGCAACCCGCCGGAGCCGCCAGCCATGCCTGAGGCAAACACCAACAACACCTTGCTGGCCGGGCGCAAGGTGCTGGTCACAGGCGCCGCGCGCGGACTGGGCCTGGCCTTCGTCAAGGCGCTGGCCGAAGCCGGCGCCACCGTGGCCATGGCCGACATCCTGGCCGAGCGCCTGCAGCAGGAAGCCGACGCCCTGCGCGCCCGCGGCCTGAAGGTGGTGCCGGTCACGCTGGACCTGTCCGATCCGGCCTCGGTGCAGGCTTGCGCCGAGGCCGCGGTCAAGGCGCTGGGCGGGCTCGACGGCCTGGTCAACAACGCCGCGGTAACGGATTCCGGCGGCCGTGACGCCGCCACCATCGACATCGCCACCTGGGACCGCGTGATGAACGTCAACGTGCGCGGCACCTGGCTGATGACCACCGCCTGCCTGCCGGCGCTGCGCGCCAGCGGCCGCGGCGCCATCGTCAACCTGGCTTCGGACACGCCGCTGTGGGGCGCGCCCAACCTGCTGGCCTACGTGGCGAGCAAGAGCGCCATCATCGGCATGACCCGGTCGCTGGCGCGTGAACTGGGCAAGGACCAGATCACGGTGAACGCCGTGGCCCCGGGCCTGACGCTGGTGGAAGCCACCGAATACGTGCCGCAGCACCGGCACGACCTGTACCGCGAGCAGCGCGCGATCACGCGCGAGCAACTGCCCGACGATGTTTGCGGCGCGGTGCTGTTTGCACTGTCCGACCTCGCCCGTTTCGTGACCGGCCAGACGCTGGCGGTCAACGGCGGCTTTGTCATGCATTGAACCAACCGATCCACTGAAAACAGAAGGAATCCAAATGAGCGATCTTTCTCAACCACAAAACATCAAGCGTTCCTGGGACCAGCCGGAGGACGCCTCGTTCGACCAGTGGATGGAAAGCCGCGTGGCGCGCTTCTCCACGCGCAAGTACGACTGGGACGCGCTGAAGTTCCAGGCCGACTACGACCCCAAGTACCGCCGCGCGCAGATGCGCTACCTGGGCACCGGCGGCACCGGCGTGGCCGCCGACACCAACACCGTGCCGAGCGAGCATTTCACCTTCTCCACGATGATCATCCCGGCCGGCCATGAAGGCCCGTCGCATATCCACACCGATGTGGAAGAGGTGTTCTTTATCCTGCGCGGCAAGGTCAAGCTGATCCTGGAAAAGGACGGCGAGCGCTTCGAGACCATCCTGACCGACCGTGACCTAGTCTCGGTGCCCCCTGGCGTCTACCGGGAGGAAATCAACATCGGCGAGGAAGACGCGCTGATGTGCGTGATGCTGGGTGCCAAGAAGCCGATCACGCCGACCTACCCGCCCGAGCATCCGCTGACGAAGATCAAGCGCTGATGCCGGCGAACGTCCGTCAGCACGCATCCACCGAAGCCATGAGCAGCAACCCCATTCCGGCCACGCCCGCCGCCAACGAGACCCCGGACAAGTACATCGTTCCGGGCCTGGAGCGCGGCCTGCGCCTGCTGAGCGAGTTCAGCAGCAAGGACCGCACCATGTCGGCAGCGGAACTGGCGCGCCGTCTGAAGGTGCCGCGCTCGACCGTGTTCCGCCTGCTGGCCACGCTGGAAATGCTGGGCTTTGTGGAACGCGCCGATGGCGGCCGGGATTTCCGGCTGGGCATGGCCGTGCTGCGCCTGGGGTTTGAATACCTGGCGTCGCTGGAGCTGACCGAGCTGGGCCGCCCGCTGCTGGAGCGGCTGCGCGACGAGATCGGCTACCCCAGCAACCTGGTGGTGCGCGACGGGCGTTCGATCGTCTACGTGGCCAAGGCGGTGTCGCCGCGGCCGTTTGCCAGCTCGGTCAACGTCGGCACGCGCCTGCCCGCGCATGCCACGGTGCTGGGGCGCGTGCTGCTGGAAGACCTGTCGCTGGCGGAGCTGCGCACGCTGTACCCGGAAACGCACCTTGCGGTGTTCTCCGAGAGCACGCCGCGCACGGTCGACGAGCTGCACGAGATCGTCCAGCGCGACCGCGAGCGAGGCTACGTGTTGCAGGAAGGCTTCTTCGAAGCCAGCATTTCGACCATTGCCGCGCCGGTGCGCGACCGCACCGGCAAGGTGGTGGCGGCGCTGGGCGCAACCATCCCCGCCGCGCATATCGATCCGGCGCAGCTGGATGCGATGGTGGAGAAGGTCAGGGATACCGCGGGCGAGCTGTCGCGCCTGCTCGACTACCGCCCGTCGCTGCACAGCAGCGGCGCCAAGGTGGTGAATCTGTATCGGGAGTGAGGACAATGTCCATGATTGAACTCGGCGGCAAGGTTGCCGTCGTTACCGGCGGGTCCTCCGGCATCGGGCTGGCGACCGTCGAGCTACTGCTCGAAGCGGGTGCCGCCGTGGCCATGTGCGGCCGCGACGAGAGCCGCCTGCGCAGCGCCGAGGCGCAGTTGCGCGAGAAATTCCCCGGATGCCGGCTCTATGCCGCCACCTGCGACGTGCTCAAGCCTGAACAGGTCGCCGCCTTTGCCGCTGCCGTGCAGGCCACGCTGGGCAACGTCGACATGCTGGTCAACAATGCCGGCCAGGGTCGGGTGTCGACCTTCGCCAACACCGAAGACGCTGCCTGGATGGAAGAGCTGCAGCTCAAGTTCTTCTCCGTGATCCACCCGACGCGCGCCTTCCTGCCGCAACTGGAGAAGTCAGGCCAGGGCGCCATCGTCTGCGTCAACTCGCTGCTGGCGCAGCAGCCGGAGCCGCACATGGTGGCGACCTCCGCCGCGCGTGCCGGCGTGCTCAACCTGGTGCGCTCGATGGCCACCGAGTTTGCGCCCAAGGGCGTCCGGGTCAACGGCATCCTGATCGGGCTGGTCGAATCGGGCCAGTGGCGCCGCCGCTTCGAGGCGCGCCCCGAAGCAGACCGCCACCTGGACTGGGCCGCATGGACCGCGCGCCTGGCCCAGCAGAAACATATTCCCCTTGGCCGCCTGGGCCTGCCGGTCGAGGCAGCCCGCGCCATCCTGTTCCTTGCCTCGCCGTTGTCTTCGTACACCACGGGCAGCCATTTCGATATCTCCGGAGGACACTCCCGTCATGCCTAATCAACACCAGTACGAACAACAGCAGGTCACCGTCGGCTGCGCCATCACGGCGTTTCTCGAGCAGTGCGGCGTCAAGGCCGCCTTCGGCGTGATCTCGATCCACAATATGCCGATCCTCGATGCCATGGGCGAGCGCGGCAAGATCCGCTTCGTGCCGGCGCGCGGCGAAGCGGGCGGCACCAATATGGCCGACGCCTATGCCCGCACCACCGGCGGCCTGGGCGTATGCCTGACCAGCACCGGCACCGCCGCGGGCAACGCCGCCGGCGCCATGGTCGAAGCGCTGACCGCCGGCACGCCGATGCTGCACATCACCGGCCAGATCGAAACGCCGTACCTGGACCAGAGCCTCGCCTACATCCACGAAGCCCCGGACCAGCTCACCATGCTCAAGGCTGTGTCCAAGGCCGCCTTCCGCATCCGCAGTGCCGACACCGCCATCAGCACCATCAAGCTGGCCGTGCAGACCGCGCTGACGGCGCCGACCGGCCCGGTCAGCGTGGAGATCCCCATCGACATCCAGGCCGCGCTGATCGACATGCCGGCCGACCTGCAGCCGCTGCCGGTGCCGCAGCACGTGCCGTCGGCGCACGCGCTGGACGCGCTGGCCGAGCGCCTGGTCAAGGCCAAGCGCCCGCTGCTGTGGCTGGGCGGCGGTGCGCGCCACGCCAGCAAGCAGGTGCAGCGCCTGCTGGACCTGGGCTTCGGCGTGGTCACCAGCACGCAGGGCCGCGGCATTGTGCCGGAAGACGATCCCCACTCGCTGGGTGCCTTCAACCTGCACAAGCCGGTCGAAAACTTCTACCAGACCTGCGATGCGATGCTGGTGGTGGGTTCGCGCCTGCGCGGCAATGAAACCCTGAAGTACGAACTGAAGCTGCCGCGCCCGCTGCTGCGCATCGACGCCGACCCAGCCGCCGAAGGCCGCTGCTACCTGAGCGACTACTTTGTCAGCGGCGACGCCGCGCTGGCGCTGGACGCCCTGGCGGATCGGCTCGAAAAGCGCATGCAGATCGATCCGGCCTTCGCCGCCGACCTGCGCCGCGCGCACGACACCGCCGTCAACAGCCTGGTCGACGGCCTGGGCCCGTACTCGGCGCTGGTGCAGGCGCTGCAGGGCGCGGTCGGCCGCAGCTTCAACTGGGTGCGCGACGTGACCGTGTCGAACAGCACCTGGGGCAACCGCCATCTGCGCATCTTCGATTCGCGTGCCGGCGTGCATGCGCTGGGCGGCGGCATCGGCCAGGGCCTGGCGATGGGCATCGGCGCCGCGATCGGTGCTGCGGCGACCGCTTCGGGCAAGAAGACGTTCACGCTGGCCGGCGACGGCGGCTTCATCCTGAACCTGGGCGAACTGGCCACCGCGGTGCAGGAACGCGCCGACATGGTGATCGTGCTGATGAACGACAAGGGCTACGGCGTGATCAAGAACATCCAGGACGCGCAGTACGGCGGCCGCCGCCACTACGTGGACCTGCATACGCCGGACTACGCCACGCTGGCAAAGTCGCTGTCGCTGCGCCATGCCCGCGTGAGCAACCTGGCCGAGGTCGACGCCGCGCTGGAAGCGGCCACGGCCGAGTCCGGCCCGTTCCTGCTTGAAATCGACATGCTGTCGATCGGTTCCTTCAAGACCATCTTTGCCGGCCCCCCGGTGAACAAGGACAACGAAGAGCCGGCGCGCGAACAAACCACTGTCACCGCCTGAGGGAGACCGGAGATGCTGCATGTGTCCATGGTTGGCTGCGGCGCGATCGGCCGCGGCGTGATGGAATTGCTCAAGAGCGATCCTGACGTGGTGTTCGACATGGTGATCGTGCCGGAGCACACGATGGACGAGGCACGCGACGCGGTCTGCGCGCTGGCGCCGGGCGCCCGCGTGGCGACGCACCTGGACGACCAGCGTCCCGACCTGCTGGTCGAGTGTGCCGGCCACCATGCGCTGGAAGAGCACATCGTGCCGGCGCTGGAGCGCGGCATCCCGTGCATGGTGGTGTCGGTGGGCGCGCTGTCCGAGCCCGGCATGGCCGAGCGGCTGGAAGCGGCGGCGCGCCGCGGCGGCACGCAGGTGCAGCTGTTGTCGGGTGCGATCGGCGCGATCGATGCGCTGGCCGCGGCGCGTGTCGGCGGGCTGGATGAAGTGATCTACACCGGCCGCAAGCCGGCTCGCGCCTGGGCCGGCACGCCGGCCGAGCAGCTCTTCGACCTGAATGCGCTGACCGAGGCGACCGTGATCTTCGAAGGCACGGCACGCGACGCGGCGCGCCTGTATCCCAAGAACGCCAACGTGGCCGCCACTGTGTCGCTGGCAGGCCTGGGGCTGGACCGCACGTCGGTGAAGCTGCTGGCCGACCCGCATGCGGTGGAGAACGTGCATCACGTGGAGGCGCGAGGCGCTTTCGGCGGCTTCGAGCTGACCATGCGCGGCAAGCCGCTCGCGGCCAACCCCAAGACTTCCGCGCTGACGGTGTTCAGCGTGGTGCGCGCACTGGGCAACCGCGCGCACGCGGTATCGATCTAGTCCCGGCAGCCACGCCCTACAGACTTAGCAGGCAACGACAATGAAGACGCAAGAAGTACTCCCCATCTGCATCGCGGGCGAATGGCGCCTGGGGACCGGCGACCGCTATGGCACGCGCTACCCGGCTACCGGCGAAGTGGTGGCCGAACTCAACGCCGCCAGCCTGTCGGACGTGGAAGAAGCGGTGCAGGGCGCCCACCAGGCCTTCCTCACCAGCGGCTGGGCCCAGCGCAAGCTGCATGAGCGCGCCGCGGTCCTGTACCGCGTGGCCGAACTGATCCGCGCCCAGGGCGAGCAACTGGCCCAGCGCCAGCGCCTGGACAACGGCAAGCCGATCAGCGAGACGCGCGCCCTGGTGGCCAGTGCCGCCGGCACCTTCCAGTTCTTTGCCGCCGCCTGCGAGACGCTGGAAGAAACCATCACGCCGCAGCGCGGCGACTGCCTGACCATGAGCGTGTACGAGCCCATGGGCGTGGTCGCGGCGATCACGCCGTGGAACTCGCCGATCGCCAGCGAGGCGCAGAAGATGGCGCCGGCGCTGGCCGCGGGCAACGCCGTGGTGGTCAAGCCCGCTGAAGTCACCCCGCTGATGGCGCTGGAACTGGCGCGCATCTGCGAAGAGGCCGGCGTGCCCAAGGGCCTGGTCAGCGTGCTGCCGGGCAAGGGCTCGGTGATCGGCGACGCCATCACCAAGCATCCGCTGGTGCGGCGCGTGTCGTTCACCGGCGGCACCACCACCGGCAAGCACATCGCCCATATCGCCGCCGACAAGATGATGCCGGTGTCGCTGGAACTGGGCGGCAAGTCGCCGACCATGGTGTTCGACGATGCCGACCTGGACCATGCGGTCAACGGCGTGCTGTACGGAATCTTCAGCTCGTCGGGCGAGTCGTGCATCGCCGGCTCGCGCCTGTTCGTGGCACGCTCGCAGTACGAAGCCTTTATCGACCGCCTGGCCGCGGGCGCCGCGCACCTGCGCGTGGGCGACCCCGCCGATGAGCGCACCCAGATGGGCCCGCTGATCACCGACCGCCATCGCGACAGCATCGAGTCGTACGTCGCCGCCGGCGTGGAAGAGGGCGGCCAGCTGCGCACCGGCGGCCTGCGCCCCGACGTGGCCGGCCTGCCCAACGGCTATTTCTACACGCCGACCATCATCGAAGGGCTGGATAACAACGCCCGTATCTGCCAGGAAGAGATCTTCGGGCCGGTGCTGGTGGCGATCCCGTTCGACGACGAGGACGACCTGATCGCGCAGGCCAACGACAGCGTCTATGCGCTCGCCGCCGGCATCTGGACGCGTGACTACAAACGCGCCTGGCGCGTGGCACGGGCCGTGCAGGCGGGCAACGTGTGGATCAACACCTACAAGCAGTTCTCGATCGCGACGCCGTTCGGCGGCTGGCGCGACAGTGGCCTGGGCCGCGAGAAGGGACGGCTTGGCATCCTACAGTACATGGAGCAGAAGAGCGTGTACTGGGGCCTGAACGAACAACCGCTGCCGTGGGCCAACCACTGAACCCGGCAGGCTGGAGAGAAGCAATGATCAAGGTATTGGGGATCGACGAGATCGTCTACGGCGCGGATGACTTTGACGCCTGCCGTGGCTTTTTCACCGACTGGGGCCTGGCCATCAAGCGCGACGACGCGCAGGGCCTGGATTTCGAAACGCTCAACGGCTGCCGCGTGCTGGTGCGCCGCATCGACGACGCCACGCTGCCGCCCGCGATCGAAGCCGGCCCGACGCTGCGCGAAGTGGTGTGGGGCGTGGACTCGCAGGCCTCGCTGGACCAGCTCGCCAAGACGATTGCCGACGCACCGGGCTTCGTGAAGCAAGGCGAGGGCGATACGATGCGCATCGGCTGCACCGACCCGAACGGCCTGGCCGTGCGTTTCCAGGCCACGCGCAAGCATGACGTGCAGGTCGAATGCGCACTGATGAACACGTGGAACGACAAGCCGCGCCTGAACCAGCGCAGCCCGATCTACGACCACGCCACCCCGATCGAAGTGGGCCACGTGGTGTTCTTCGTCAAGGACGTCAAGGCCACGGAGCGCTTCTATGTCGAGAAGTTCGGCTTCGTGCCGTCGGACCGCTATCCGGACCGCGGCGCCTTCCTGCGCTGCACGCCCGAAGGCGGCCACCACGACCTGTTCCTGCTGCAGCTGCCGGAACCCAAAAGCGGCCTGAACCACGTCGCCTTCACCGTGCGCGACATCCATGAAGTCTTCGGCGGCGGCATGCATGTCTCGCGCAAGGGGTGGGACACGCAGCTCGGCCCGGGCCGGCACCCGATCTCGTCGGCCTACTTCTGGTACTTCAAGAACCCGGCCGGCGGCCTGATCGAGTACTACGCCGACGAAGACCAGCTGGACGAACACTGGGAGCCGCGCGCTTTCGAGCCGGGGCCGACCATGTTCGCCGAATGGGCGATCGAAGGCGGCATCGACGGCAACACCCGCCGCCAGAAGAACGCGGGCGGACCGGCAGGCAAGTTCCTGACCGAGAAGCGGTAAGTCAGCAGCAATCGAAGGAAGCAGCAATGAGTGCCCACCAGTCCCTGACCCTGCGCGTCCACGCCATGCGCTATGAAGCGCGCGGCGTGGTCAGCATCGAACTGCAAGATCCCGAAGGGAAGACCCTGCCCGAGTACAGCCCGGGCGCCCATATCGACCTGCACCTGGGCAACGGCCTGGTGCGCAGCTACTCGCTGTGCGGCGCGCCCGAAGCGCGCCAGCGCTATACCGTGGGCGTGCTGCTGGACCGCGGCAGCCGCGGCGGTTCGCGCTACGTGCATGAGCAGCTGCGCGTTGGCACCACGCTGACCGTGGGGGCGCCGCGCAACAACTTCGCCCTGGACGAAAGCGCCGCGCACACCGTGCTGGTCGCCGGCGGCATCGGCGTGACGCCGATCGTCTGCATGGCGTGCCGGCTGGCCGAACTGGGCAAGTCGTTCACGCTGATCTACTGCGCCCGTTCGCGTGCCGAGGCCGCATTCGTCGAACAGCTGTCGGCCCATGGCGATGCAGTGCGCTTTCACTTCGACGACGAGGCCGGCGTGCCGCCGGACTTGAACGCGATGCTGGCCGGCCAGGACCCGCAGACGCACTTCTACTGCTGCGGCCCCGGCCCGATGCTGAAGGCGTTCGAGGCTGCCTGCGAAGCGCATAGCTACCCGAACGTGCACATCGAGCGCTTTGCCGCCGATCCCTCGACCGAGGCGGTGCAGGAAGGCGAGTACACCGTGTCGCTGTCGCGCACCGGCACCACCGTCAAGGTGCCGTCCGGCAAGTCGCTGCTGGACGCGCTGCTCGATGCCGGCGTACAGATGGACTACAGCTGCCGCGAAGGCGTGTGCGGCTCGTGCGAGACCGCGGTGCTGGAAGGCTGCCCCGACCATCGCGACAGCGTGCTCAGCAGCAGCGAGCGCGCCAGCAACAAGACCATGATGGTGTGCGTGTCGGGGTGCAAGGGCAGCAAGCTGGTGCTCGACCTGTAATCCTGCCGCACAGCCTTTGGACACCGATGGTGTTCCCCTCTCCCCTCATGGGGAGAGGGCAGGGTGAGGGGTGGTTTGGCAAGGCACCACGCCACCAGAACCGCCGCCCCTCACCCCTGGCCCCTCTCCCGCATGCGGGAGAGGGGAGCAAACCTCCCGCATGCCGGGCCGCCCCAAGAATCAAACCGAGACATCCCGTGCTGACCCAGAGACAAGACGCAGCGTCCCCCGGCGCACCGGTGGCCGCCACCGCAGGTATCGTGACCACGGCTGACAGCGCCGGCCAGAGCGCAGCGGCGGCCCGCAGCGGCCCGCTCACGCGCGGCAATATCGTTGCCCGCATCGAGCGCATGCCGGGAAACGCCATGCATATCCGCGCCCGGTTGCTGATCGGCCTGGCCACCTTCTTCGATGGCTTCGACGTGATCGCCATCGCCGCCACGCTGCCGCTGCTGATCGCGCAGTGGTCGCTCACGCCGGGCCAGATCGGCTTTCTGATCGCGGCGCCGTCGGTCGGCCAGTTGGTCGGGGCGCTGCTGTTCCCGGGGCTGGCCGAGCGCTTCGGCCGGCTGCGCTCGATCGGCTGGAGCGCGGGCATCATCGGGCTGATGAGCCTGGCCTGCGGCTTTGCCCCGTCGTTCGAGATCTTCGCGCTGCTGCGCATCGTGCAGGGCCTGGGCCTGGGCGGCGAACTGCCGGTGGCGGCCACCTATATCAACGAGGTCACGCGCGCCCATGGGCGCGGGCGCTTCGTGCTGCTGTACGAGGTGGTGTTCCCGATCGGGCTGATGGTGTCCAACGGCATCGGCGCCTGGCTGGTGCCGCACTACGGCTGGGAGCTGATGTATTTCATCGGCGGCGTGCCGCTGGTGCTGTTCTTCATCCTGCGCCGCGTGATCCCGGAATCGCCGCGCTGGCTGGCCGAGAAGGGCCGGCTGGACGAGGCCGATGCCGCGCTGTGGGCCTTCGAGGCGCGCGCCAGGACGCCGCTGCCGCCGCTGGGCGACACCAGCGCCTACGAACGCATGGCACAGCACCCGCGCCGCCGCGTGCGCGACCTGGTCAGCAAGCCCTATATCGGCCGCACGCTGGCGGTGTGGATGCTGTGGGCAACCTGCGGCTTTATCCAGTACGGGCTGTCGACGTGGCTGCCCACGGTCTACAAGACCGTCTACCACGCGCCGCTGCAGCTGGCGCTGAACCTCGCCGCCGGCGCCTCGGTGCTGGGCGTGGTCGGTTCGCTGGTGTGCGCGATGATTGTGGACAAGGTCGGGCGCAAGCCGGTGATCAATGTGTCGTTCCTGCTGTGCGCGCTGTCGCTGGTGCTGGCGGGGGTGTTCCACGCGTCGAACGTGTATGTGGTCGCGACCCTGTGCGCGCTGGCGATGGGGTTCCTGGCCAGCGGCTTCATCACCGCCTATGTCTATACGCCGGAACTGTATCCGACCAGCGTGCGGGCGATGGGGTGTGGGCTGGGTGGGGCGTGGCTCAAGCTGGCGGCGATCTTCGCGCCGGGGCTGATTGCCAGCACCATCGGCAGTGGTGATCTCAGCATTGCCTTCTTCGCGCTGTCCGTGGTGCCCGCGCTGGCGGCTGTCACGGTACATTTCCTTGGGATTGAGACCAAGGGCCGCGTGCTGGAGGAGCTGGAGGTCTGAACGGGCGTTGCTCGTCCCGTTCCCTTGGGGGCTGCACCGTGATCCGGTGCAGCCCTTTTTCTTTGCGCCGGAAGCTCAGCTCATCCGCGCCCCGGTAACCGCCACCACCTTCGCCCAACGCGCGATTTCCCCCTGCAGGAACTGCGTGAACTGCGCGGCATCATTGCCCACCGGCATCAGCCCTTCGCCGGCCAGGCGCTTGCGCATTGCCGGCGACGCGACCGCGGCGCGCACGGCTTTCTCCAGCTGTGCAACCACGTCCGCCGACATGCCGGCCGGCCCGAGCAGGCCGTACCACGAGCTGTAGTCGAAATTGGGCACCACGTCGGCGATCGGCGCGATCTGCGGGAACGCGGGCAGGCGCTTCAGGCTGCTGACGCCCAGCCCCTTGACCTTGCCGGCCCGCAACAGCGGCTGCACCGTGGCGACGTTGCCCAGCAGCAAGTCGGCCTGGCCGGCGACCACGTCGGCGATCGCGGGGGACGCGCCTTTGTAAGGCACGCTGACCAGGTCAATGCCCGCCTCTTGCTTGAACATCTCGCCGGCCAGGTGGTTGGCGCTGCCGAGGCCGGCCACGGCGATGCTGAGCTTGCCGGGCCTGGACTTGGCCAGCGCGATCAGCTCGCGCACGTTGTTCGCGCCCAGGTCGGGGCGTGACACCAGCAGCAGCGGCGAGGTGGCGATCAGCGAAATCGGCGTGAAGTCCTTGATCGGGTCGAACGGCTTCTTGTCGAACAGCGCGGGATTGATGGCGTGGCTGGTGTAGCTGAGCAGCAGCGTGCCGCCGTCCGGATCGGCCTTGGCCACCGCGCTCGCCGCGATGTTGCCGGCTGCGCCGCCGCGGTTCTCGACGATATAGGGGTGCTTCAGGCGTTGCTCCAGTTCAGCGGCCAGCGCGCGCGCCACCAGGTCAGTGCCGCCGCCGGGCGTGGCGCCGACCAGCAACTTGGTCACGGCCGGGGCGGCCTGCAGGGTGCCGGGCAGCATTGTGCTGGCCGCCAGCAGCGCCAGGAATTCGCGTCGTTGCATGGGTTGTCTCCGTTTCTCTCTTTATGTACCTGGACGATGGGGGCATCGTTGCGGGGGCTTCTGGCCTGCCTCTGGTGGGCGGAATGCCTTACAGCATGTGCGGGGCAACGTGGCGGCGCGTGCCGTTAGTCGTCGTCCGCATAGCGGCGGCCGGCGTCGAGCAGCTGGGGCGTGCCGATCAGCCGGTTCAGTGCGTCGAAATCGTTCATTTCCTCCATGAATGCGCGTGTGCAGCCGTCGGCCCTGAGGCCGGCGAAGTAGCGCTGCAGCTGGCGCGAGGCGAAGCGCACGGTGCCGCCCGGGTAGATCACGATGCGGTAGCCGCGCCCGCCCAGTTCGGCCGCGCTCTGGATCGGGGTCTTGCCGCCCTCGACCATATTGGCCAGCAGCGGCACGCGTGCGGCGAAGCGGCCGCAGACGCGGTCCATGTCGGCGGCTGACACTACTGCCTCGATAAACAGCGCGTCGACGCCGCAGGCCAGATAGGCTTCGGCGCGCTCGATGGCGGCGTCCAGGCCTTCCACGGCGACGGCGTCGGTGCGCGCCAGGATCAGTGTGTCGGCGCTATGGCGCGCGTCGAGAGCGGCACGCAGCTTGCCGCACATCTCGCGCACCGTGACCAGCGACTTGCCGGCGAGGTGGCCGCAACGCTTGGGAAAGCCCTGGTCCTCGAGCTGGATCATCGCCGCGCCGGCGCGCTCGAAAGCGCGCACCGTGCGCTGCGTGTTGAGCGCGTTGCCGTAGCCGGTGTCGCCGTCGACGATCACCGGCAGCGACACGCGGTCGGTGATGCGCGCCAGCACGTCGGCGGTCTCGGTGGCCGTGGTCAGGCCCACGTCGGAGTGGCCCAGCAGCGTGTAGGCGACCGCGCCGCCCGACAGGTACAGCGCCTCGAAGCCGGCCTGCTCGGCCAGCAGCGCGCTGAGGGCATCGTAGACGCCGGGCGCCAGCACCGGCTCGGGCCGGCGCAGGCGTTCCTTCAGCGAAGGGGAGTGCGTGCTGTCGCCGCTCATGCCGTGGCTCCCGCGGCCGCCTTGGCCGCATGCCCGGCCAGGATGCGCACCATGTCTTCCTGGCGCAGCTGTGGGCGCCAGGTCTCGAACAGCATGCCGAGCGCCGCCGCCTGGCGCTTCTCATAGTCAAGGAATTCCTGCGTGATCTCACTGCCGCGCACGCCGCCGCGCACCGATCCGGCACGCACGTCGCCGTAATATTCCTTCCAGTCTTCGGGCAGCGGCTGCGAACCCGGCACGGCCAGCCACAGGCGGAACAGGTGGCGCTTGCGGTCCGGCTCCTCATGGTCCTCGAACGGCGTGCGCGAATGCAGCGTGACGTAGTTGTTCAGCAGCTGCATGTCGCCTTGCTCCAGTTCCATGGTGAAGCACAGCAGCTCGCTCGGCATCAGCTCGTCGAGCAGGTCCAGCGCCTCGACCTGCGCCGGCGTCAGGCGCGGCAGCTCGGCAAAGTCGCGCTGCGCGGCGTCGGTGTTCTTGCGGTTGGTGCGCGCGGAGAAATACTCGGGATGGCTGCCGAAGACCGGGCAGCGGTAGTACGGCGGCTGGCTGGGGTCCTGCGTGCCTTGGTAGCTGTGGAAGAAGGTGTCCTTGAGCACCGGGATCAGGTCGGGGCGGCGGCGCTGCACTTCCTCATACAGCGTTATCGAACTGGTCACCTTGCTGGTGCCGCCCGCGCGCGCGGTGCGCCGGCACAGCAGGCCGACCACGTCGCACGAGTCCTGGTGAAAATCCAGCCCGGCATTGGTGTTGTAGCCGCGGCCGCCCTTGACCTTGTATTCGCCGCCTTCATTGCGCACGTCGTTCATGAACTGGCTGGCGCGGTTCTGCGTGCGGCCCACGCCCATGTACAGGCTCATGCCCCAGTAGGCCAGGCGCGATTCCTCCTCGGTCCATTCGTCGACCGGAAAGCCCTTGAGCAGGCACATGCCCCAGCCGCCCTGGGTGATGTCGATGGCGCGCCTGAGCACGGCGCGGGCGGCGTCATTGAGCGGAAAGTCGGCCTGCTGCATTGCCAGCAGCGGCTTGTTCAGTGTCCTGGCGTGGTCGAGCGCGTCACGCATGCCCTGGACTTCGGCCTCGTTCATGCGCAGTACCCAGGAGCGGTCCTCGCGGGCTTGCTGGGCGGTCCAGGCGACGGGGCGTTGCGATGCGGCGATGACTGACATGTCGGGGGCTCCTCCGTGTTTTGCGTAGCGTGCAGTGGTTGGGTTCGATCTGTGTTCGATCCCGTGAGCCCAGTCTAGCGGCGTGCCCTATCATTAGAAAAGCGAACTTATTTGAGTTACTTCATAAGATTTTTTGATGAAAATTGAGACCTTCCATACGCTTGAGGGCGTGCTGCAGACCGGCACCTTCGCCGGCGCCGCGCGTCAGGCCAACGTCACCCCCAGCGCTGTCAGCATGCAGATGAAGCAGCTTGAGCAGTACCTGGGCAAGCCGCTGTTCGACCGCTACGGGCTGCAGGCGCGGCCCAACCAGCTCGCGCGCGAGGTGGCCGACACCATGCGCCAGGCACTGCAGAACCTGGAAGCGCTGCGCTCCGGAAGTGGACTGGCGGTGGAGGGGGTAGTGCGGCTGGGGGTGATCGAGTCGCTGCAACCGGTCGTGCTGCCCGGCATCGTGCGCTATGTGCGCGAGCGCCATCCCAGGCTGGAACTGCGGCTGGTGCGCGGGCGCAGCAGCACGCTGACGGCATCGGTCAAGGCAGGCGACATCGATGCGGCGCTCGTGGCGCAGCCGGCAGCCGGCGGTTCGGCGCGGCTGCGCTGGACCCCGATGATGCGGCGCGAACTGATGCTGATCGCACCACCCGCGTCCACCGAGACCAACGTGGCCTCGCTGTTCCGCCTGTACGACTGGATCCGCTACGACCGCAATACCGTGTCCGGGGCGATGGCGGCGCAGTACGTGCATGCGCACGTGTCCGAAATCCGCGGCACGCTGGAGTTCGACAGTGCGCCGGCGATCGTGGCAATGGTCAGTGCCGGGCTGGGGGTGTCGATCCTGCAGGGGCCCGACCCGACGCTGGTGCAAAACTACCCGGTGCGGCTGGTGCGGCTGGGCCGCTCGGCGCCGGTGCTGACCCTGTCGCTGGTGACGCGCAAGGGGGATGACGACAACCGCTCGGTGGCGGCTGTGCGTGACGCCATGCGGCTGACGCTGGCCTCGTACCAGCGCCAGAGCGTGGCAGCGCGCCACTGAGGCGGCGGGAGTGAAGGCCGGGTTGGGGTGCCCGGCAAACGCTGGCTGTGGCGGCTCCGGGCGAGCAAGTCGTCCGGAAGCCGCTTTCCTTGTCAGGCCTGCGCGCGCAACAGCTTGCGCAGCCCCTGGTAGACCGCTTCGCGCTCCTCTGGCGACAACTGCCGTATCACCTGCGCCTGCCCCCGCCGCGCCAGCGGCATCACCTGGTCGTGCAGTGCCACACCAGCTTCGCTGATCGCACAGATCAGCTTCTTGCGCGGCGTGTTGCCGGCCGAAGTCAGCTGCACTAGCCCCCGTTCCTCCAGCAGCCGCAGCGTGCGGCTCACCAGCGCCTTGTCCGAGGTCGATTGCGTCACCAGCTCGGCAAACGGCAGCTCGCGCGCGTGCGCCAGCAGCGCCAGGATGCGCCACTCCGGCACGGTCAGGCCGAACTGTTCCGCATAGGGCTTGGTCACCGTGCTGCGCAGCGCGGTGACCAGCTGGCTCAGCATCGTGGTCAGGAAATTGTCGACGGTCAGGCCGCTGCCGGCCTCGTCGAGGTCGGTCCACGGGCTGGTGATGTCGGTGTCTGGCGCGGGCTGGCCCTTGGCGGGCGCGGCGTCACGGGGCATGCGTTCCTCTTGATCGGGTCTGCCGGCCGTCATGCGGGGCCGGTTTGCGGGCCAGATTGTCTCACAGCCGCTAGCCAATTCCGCCACCGTGTGTCGCTTTCACGGCAACGGGCAAGACGTATAAAAAATTACCATGTCAATTGGTATTTAACGTAAGTTGAGTTGTCAATATTGACGACCTAGGATTAATAACGTTCCTGATGTGAACGTACGTTTTACTAATAAAACAACCAAAAGTGTTGTAACCCGAGCCAACCCGGTTTTCGCGGTGCGCAAAACAGCCCACTCCAACCGCGAATGCGCCCCCACAGGAGCTGTTGATGAGACACGAACGCCCCCGCCGCCTTTTCCTTGCCGCCACTGCCATGGCCGCGCTCGCGCTTGCCGCGGGCAGCGCGCTGGCCACCGCCGCGTATCCGGCCAAGACCGTGACCATGGTCGTGGCCTATCCGCCCGGCGGCGACACCGACGCCATGGCCCGGCTCTATGCCGATAAGCTGTCGGCGCGCCTGAAGCAGCCGGTCATTGTCGAGAACCGCCCCGGCGCCGGCGGCGTGGTCGGCGCCAGCTTTGTCAGCCGCGCGCCGGCGGACGGCTACACGCTGCTGTACACGCCCAACCCTTTCACGCTGGCGCCGATGGTGCTCAGGCTGGCGCCGTCGGCCAGCTATGACCCGCTGTACGGCTTCACCCCCGTGATCCAGACCGCGGTGCAGGCGGTGCTGCTGGTGGCCAACCCGCAGGCGGGCATCAAGACCGTGGGCGAGATGATTGCCGCGGCCAAGGGCGGCAAGACGCTGACCTATGGCAGCCCGGGCGCGGGTTCGCCGATGCATATCGCCGGCGAGATGCTGAACCGCGCCGCGGGCGTGAAGATCCAGCACGTGCCGTACAAGGGCGTGGCGCCGGCGGTCAACGACGTGGTGGCGGGGCACGTGAACTTTGCCTACGTCACGCTGGGCCCGGTGGCGCAGTACATCAACACCGGCCGGCTGATCCCGCTGGCGATCACGGACGCAAAGCGCTCGCCGCTGCTGCCCAACGTGCCGACGCTGGCCGAGCTTGGCTACAAGGACGTGGTGGTCGGCGCCTGGCATGGCGTGATGGCGCCCAAGGGCACGCCGCCCGAGGTGGTCAAGGTGCTGAACCAGCAGCTCAACGACGTGCTGCGCTTGCCCGACGTGACCGAGAAGATGGCCACCTTCGGCGCCAGCCCGGTGGGCGGCGTCCCGGCCGCGCTGGAAAAGGTCAACGCGGCCGACTACGAGCGGCTGGGCAAGGTGATCCGCGACCTCGCGATCGCGGCGGAATGACGCACCGCATCGCATTCATGCAACCAGACAAGCAGGAGGCCGGCATGAGCAAGGCCATCGTGGGAAGCTCCACGCCGCAGGTGACCGCGCGGGAAAAGGTCATGGGGCGCGCGCGGTATGCCGGCGACATCAAGTTGCCCGGCATGCTGCACGCCAAGGTGCTGCGCAGCCCGCACCCGCACGCGCGTATCGTGCGCATCGACACCGCCGCGGCGAAGGCGCTGCCCGGCGTCAAGCTGGTGGTGACCGGGCAGGATGTGCCCACCCGCAACTGGGGCCCGCACCGCAAGGAGCAGCGCATCCTGGCCTGCGGCGTGGTGCGCCACGTCGGCGAGGAAGTGGCCGCGGTGGTGGCGGTCAGCGAGGAAATCGCGCGCGACGCGCTGGACCTGGTCCGCATCGAGTATGAGGCGCAGCCCGCGCTGCTGACGCCCGCAGCGGCGCTGGCCGAGGGCGCACCCGAGATCCATGCCGGCACGCGCAATATCGGCCATGAGATGCACATCGTGCGGGGCGACGTGGATGCCGCGTTCGAAGCCTGCGCCGCGGTGTATGAGGCCACCTACGACATGCACTCGCAGTATCCGGGCTACCTGGAGCCGATGGCCTCGGTGGCGGCGCAGGACGGCAACGGGCGGCTCACGCTGTGGGCCTCGACCCAGTCCGTGTTCCTGGCGCGCGCGCGGCTGGCCGAGGCGCTGGACCGGCCGGTCTCGACCATCCGCGTGGTGCAGGCCACCACCGGCGGCGGCTTCGGCGCCAAGATCGTCGAGGAGAACAACAGCCTGATCTGCGCCTTCCTGGCCAGCCGGCTGGAGCGCCCGGTGCGGCTGGTCAACAACCGGCTGGAAGACTTCCAGGGCGCGCGCGCCAGCGTGCCGATGAAAGTGTGGCTGCGCATGGGGCTGTCGGCGGACGGGGTGATCCTGGCCAAGGATGTGCGCATCACGGCCGAATGCGGCGTTTACTCCGGGCTTGCCGGTGACGTGATGCACGTCACCGTCATGCGCAGCGACAATATGCACCGCGTGCAGAACGTGCGCTCGCACGCGGTCATGGCCTATACCAACAACCCGCCGCGCGGCGCCTTCCGCGGCTTTGGCGGGCAGCAGATGCAGTTTCCGCTGAACTGCCACCTGACGGTGCTGGCCGGCATGGTCGGCATGGACCCGGTGGAGGTGCACAAGCGCAATGCGATCGGCGCCGGCGAGACCAGCGTGCATGGCTGGAAGATCAGCAGCACCGGCATGGCCGAGTGCCTGGACATGACCCGCAAGGCCATCGGCTGGGACGAGAAGCGCGCCGCCCCGCGCAGCACCGGCACGCGCCGGCGCGGCGTGGGCATTGCCGCGGCCATGCACGTCAGCGGCAACCGCACGCTGGGCAACTGGGACGGCTCGACCATCCTGCTCAAGGTCAACGAGGACGGCCGCGTAATGCTGCAGACCAGCGAATGCGACATGGGGCAGGGCGCCAACACCATGCTCAGCCAGATCTGCGCGCAGGAGCTGGGCATCCCGCTGTCGCACATCACCGTGATGGCGCCGGATACCGATACCGCGCCGTTCTGCCTGGGCTCGCTGGCGTCGCGCGTGACCATCATCGCCGGCAATGCAGTGCTGCGTGCCGCGCGCGAGGCGCGGCAGAAGCTGCTGGCACTCGCGGCGGAGAAGCTCGGCGTGGACGCGGAACAACTGGAGATTGCCGATGGCCGCATCGCCGCGCCGGACCAGCCCGACAAGTCCGCCACGCTGGCGGAGATCGCGCGGCTGCATATCTTCCGCCACGGCGGCGAGGGCATCCATGTTCGCGCCACCTATGACGCGCCCACGGTGATGCACGATGCCGACTACTACGGCAACGTCGCGCCCGCGCACTCCTTCGCGGCACAGGCGGTGGAAGTGGAAGTCGACACCAGCACCGGCCAGGTTACCGTGATCGACAGCTTTGTCGCCGACGACTGCGGCAAGGCCATCAACCCGCTCGCCGTGCACGGCCAGACCCACGGCGCGACCGTGCAGGCGATCGGCTGGACCCTGTACGAGAACCTGCAATATGAGGATGGCCGCCTGATGAACGGCAACTTTGCCGACTACACCATGCCTACCGCCGACGCAGTGCCGATGCTGCGCACTGACGTGGTGGAATCGAACGATCCCAACGGCCCCTATGGTGCCAAGGGCGCCAGCGAAACCGCGATCCTGCCGGGCGCGGCGGCGATCGCCAATGCCGTGTTCGACGCCGTGGGCGTGCGCATCCAGTCGCTGCCGATCACGCCGGAGAAGGTGCTGGCTGGCCTGCGCGAACTGAAGCAGAAGGAGGCCGCCCATGCGTGACTTTGCATTCCTTGAGCCGGCCACCGTGGCCGAGGCCAGCCAGATGCTGGCCGACCTGGGCGACAGTTGCCGCATCCTTGCCGGCGGCACCGCGCTGATGCTCGGCATGCGCCAGCGCATGCTGACGCCCGGCCACCTGGTCTCGCTGGGCCGGCTTGATGCGCTGCGCGGCATCACCTTCGATGCGCGCGAGGGCCTGCGCATCGGCGCGCTGACCTTGCATGCCGAGGTGGCGCGCTCGCCGCTGGTGCAGGCGCACTACCCCATGCTGGCCAGCATGGCCTCGCGCGTGGCCAATCCGCAGGTGCGCAACCAGGGCACCATCGGCGGCAACCTCTGCTATGCCGACCCCGCCACCGATCCGCCGGGCTGCATGATGGCGCTGGGCGCGCGGATTGTGGTCAGCGGCCGAGGCGGCGAGCGCGAGATCGATATCGAGGACTTCCTGGTCGACTACTACGTCACGGCGCTGGCGCCCGACGAGATCCTCACGCAGATCCGCGTGCCGGCGCCGGGTGCCGGCGCCGATGGCCGCTATGCGCGCTTCCTGCGCACCGCCGCCGAGCACCGGCCGCTCGCCAGCGTGGCGCTGGCGGTGCGGCGCGAGGGCGCGTTCTGCGTCGAGGCCCACCTGGCGGTAGGCGCGTCCACGCCGATTCCGGCCCGGCTGCGCCGCGCCGAAGCGCTACTGGCCGGCAAGGCCGTCACCGCGGAACTGGCCGAGGAAGCGGCCGCCATTGTCGCCGCGGACATCAACGCGGTCTCGGACATGCGCGGGTCCGAAAGCTACCGGCGCGAGATGGTGCGGGTAGTCGCGCGCCGCACCATTGCCGAGCTGTTCGGCGTGGCATCGGAGTAAGGAGTCCTCATGAACCAAGTCAGCATCGAACTCACCGTCAACGGCGAAGAACACCAGGTGGAGGTGCCGGCGCGGCGCCTGCTGTCCGACCTGCTGCGCGACGACCTGAACCTGACCGGCACCAAGCGCGGCTGCGAGACCGGCATCTGTGGTGCCTGCTCCGTGCTGGTCGACGGCGAGGTGGTCAAGTCCTGCCTGATGCTCGCCGTGCAGGCACGCGGGCGCCATGTGATGACCGTGGAGGGGCTGGCCGCCGACGGCCAGCTGCATCCGCTGCAGCAGTGCTTCATGGACAACGGCGGGCTGCAGTGCGGCTATTGCACCCCGGGCTTCCTGATGGCCTCGTGCGCGCTGCTTGCCAACAACCCCAACCCTACCGAAGACGAGGTCCGCCACGGCCTGAACGGCAACCTGTGCCGTTGCACGGGCTATGTCGGCATCGTTGAATCGGTCCTGTCCGCCGCGGAGAAAATGCGTGGAAATTGAAAAGACCCTGGTCACCGCGGCGCCGCCGGCGCGCGTGTGGGAGCTGCTGCTCGACCCCAACGTGATGGGCGCGTGCGTGCCCGGCATGGAATCGATCGAGGTGCTGAGCGATGTCGAGTACATCGCCCATATGGCGGTCAAGATCGCCTTCATCAACGCGCGCTTCCGTCTGCATACCAAGATTGTCGAGACACGCGCGCCGCATTACCTGCGCACCGAGGGCACCGGCGAGGATGCTTCGGTGGCCAGCTCGCTGCGCCAGTCGAGCGAGCTCTTCCTGACCGCGCTGGACGATGGCGGCACGCAGGTGCGTATCAAGGTGCAGGTGGACGTGCTGGGCCGGCTGGGCACGTTCGGCCTGAGCGTGATGAAGACCAAGGCCGACCGCATGTGGGACGAGTTCGGCGCCAACCTGCTGGCACGGCTGTCGCCGCAGGAGGCGCAAGCAGCGCCCGAGCCGGCGGCGAAGTCCGCACCTGCGGCACCGGTGGCATCGGCCGCGGCGGTCAACGGCCATGCGGTGCTGCCGGCGCAGTCCACGCCGCCGGCACCCGCCGCCGCCGGGCTGTTCTCGCGGCTGTTCGGGCGCGGCGAGGCCGCGCGCGGGCCGCTGTCGGACATCTGCGTCGAGCTGCGCCGCCGCGACGAGACCATCGTGGTGCGCTGGCCCGCCGCCCAGGGCGAGCAATGCGCGGCCTGGCTGCGCGACTACCTGCGCCCAGGGGCATAGGCGGGCCCGGGGCGGGGTCTGCCGGCAATACGGGTACCCTACGGGGTGCAGGCGTGATATATGAGAGCGTTACGCCAAGACCGAATATTGCAGAGACAGACCATGACGACCGATTCGCCGCAGGAAGACACGCAGGAAAGCGGCCAGGAGGGCGCCCAAGAGAGCGCCCAGGACAAGTACATCGTGCCGGGGCTGGAGCGCGGCCTGCGGCTGCTGGCCGAATTCAGCAGCCGTGAGCGCACCTTGTCGGCGGCCGAGCTGGCGCGCCGGCTCAAGGTGCCGCGTTCGACCGTGTTCCGGCTGCTGGCCACGCTGGAAATGATGGGCTTCGTCGAGCGCACCGACGGCGGGCGCGAGTTCCGCCTGGGCATGGCGGTGCTGCGGCTGGGCTTTGACTACCTGGCTTCGCTGGAGCTGACCGAGCTGGGCCGCCCGCTGCTGGACCGGCTGCGCGACGAGATCCACTATCCGTGCAACCTGGTGGTGCGCGACGGGCGCTCCATCGTCTATGTGGCCAAGTCGGTGGCCTCGCGCCCGTTTGCCAGCACGGTCAATGTCGGCACGCGGCTGCCGGCGCATGCCACCGTGCTGGGCCGCGTGCTGCTGGAGGATCTGTCGCTGGCGGAGTTGCGCGCGCTGTATCCGGAGGAGCGCCTGGAGGTGTATTCCGAAAGCACCCCGCGCACCGTCGAAGAGCTGTACGACATGGTCCAGCGCGACCGCCAGCGCGGCTATGTGCTGCATGAAGGGTTCTTCGAGGCCAGCATCTCCACCATCGCGGCGCCGGTGCGCGACCGCAGCGGCAAGGTGGTGGCGGCGCTGGGCGCGACCATCCCGGCCTCGCGCATCGATCCGGACCAGCTCGACAACGTGGTGGAACAGGTCAGGCGGGCGGCGGCCGAGCTGTCGCGACTGCTCGACTACCGGCCGGAGGTGCCGAAGCCGTTCGCGTGACGGCAACGCGCGCCGCCTGCCATCCGATGGGAAGCAATATGCAGCAATGCAAGAGATACAACAGGTCGCCGCGCCGGCGGCAATGGCTGGTTGGCACGGCGCTGGCCGCTGCGGTGGCGGCGTGCGTGCCGTGGCAGGCGGTACAGGCCGCCGGTTGTGCGAACGTGCGCATCGTGGTGCCGTTCCCCGCCGGCGGCCCGGCAGACCAGCTCGCGCGCACGCTGGCGCACGGGCTGCAGCAGCGGCGCGGCACGCCGTTCGTGGTCGACAACAAGCCTGGCGCCAACGGCAATATCGGCATTGACACGGTGCGGCGCGCACCGGGCGACGGCTGCACGCTGCTGGTGGCCCCGGCGGGCAACCTGACCATCAACCCGACGCTGATGCCGGCGCTGACCTACAACGTCGAGCGTGATTTCCGGCCGGTGTCGCTGCTGGCGGGCTCGCCCAACGTGCTGGCGGTGCATCCGTCAGTGAAAGCGAATTCCGTGCAGGAGCTGGTCAGGCTGGCCCAGCAGGCAGAGAAGTCCGGCAAGCCGCTGGGCTACGCCAGCCCGGGCGTCGGCAGCGGCCTGCACCTGGCCGGCGAACTGTTCCGCAACAAGGCCGGCATCACGCTGCTGCACGTGCCCTACAAAGGCACCACGCAGGCGCTCAACGACGTGGTGGGCGGGCAGGTGCCGGTACTGTTCGGCACATGGCCGACGCTGGCGCCGTTCATCCAGTCCGGCGCGCTGCGCGCGCTGGCGGTGACGCAGCCCAGGCGCTCGCCGGCCGCGCCGAACGTGCCGTCGCTGGCCGAGCAGGGCGTGCCCGGCATCGACGTCAGTTCCTGGTATGCGCTGCTGGTGCCCAAGGCCACGCCGCAGCCGGCGGCCGATGCGCTCAGCGCCGACGTGCGCGCGCTGCTGGCAACGCCCGCGGTGCGTGCCGAGCTGCAGCGCCAGGGTATGGAGCCGGTGGGCAGCACGCCGCAGGCGCTCGAGGCCCGCATCCGCGAGGAAACCGCGGCGTGGGCGAAGCTGATCAAGGCGTACGGGATTACCGCGGAGTAGTGGCACAGCGGTACCCCATCAGGCCCGACAGGTCGCGCGCGGCCTGCCTGACTTCCTTCGCCACGCGCTCGCGCAGCGCGCCATCGGCTTCAAAGCGCTGCTGCGGTCCCGCCACGCTGATGGCGGCGATCACGTCGCCGTCGGCGCCGCGCACCGGTGCCGCGCAGGAATCGATGCCCGGTTCATAGGCGGAGAAGCTCCAGGCGCAGCCGCGTTCGCGGTCGGCGGCAAGGATATCGGCCAGCCGCGCGTGGGTGGCCGGGCTCTGGCCGGTGACCGTCGGCAGCGGATCGGGCCCCAGCAGCTCGCGCAGCGTCTCCGGCGGCAGCTCGGCAATCAGCATCCGCCCGGGCGTGGTCAGGTGCGCGGCAACGCGGCTGCCCACCTGGATATTGCTGACCAGCGAGGCCGCGGGCATCTGCCGCAGCAGGTAGAGTGCATCGCCGCCATCGCGCACAGCCAGGTAGGCCGACAGCTGCAGCGACGCGCTCAGCCGGGCCAGCACGCGTGCGGCAAAGCTGGTCAGGTCATTGGTGGCCAGCACGCGCGAGGCCAGCTTCAGGAAGTTGAAGCCTACCTGGTGTCCGCCTTGCGGCAGGCGTTCCACCATGCCCTCATGCTCCAGTGTGTCCAGCAGCCGCATCACGGTGACGCGGTTCACGTCGATGCGCCGGCCCACTTCGCTCAGGTTGGCGGTGGCGCCGCCCTCGGCGATGAAGCGCAGCAGGCGCAGGCCGCGGATCACCGGCGAGACCAGCTGGGCTTCGCGGGCGTCTTCCGTATCGGCATCGTCGGCAAGGTCAGGCTGTGGGCGGGACTTGGGCATGGTGGTGTCTGCTGTCAACGGAAAACGGCCGCGCAGGCGGCCGTGCCGGCGGAAACGATCGCCTCGGCTTCAGCCGAGGGCGACGTTCCAAGCGTCGTAATCGTACACCCAGTCGGCATTGCCGCCTTCCTTCAGCCAGGCATTGCTGCGCGAGCCGATCTGGATGCGGCTGGTGCGTTCGTGGCGCGCGGCCTGGTAGCGCGCCAGCGCGGCGGGCACGCCTGCGGCACCGCCGCGCGCGCTATCAGCGAGGCAGCGTGCGAGCACTACACCGTCTTCAATCGCCATGCCTGCACCTTGCGCCATGAACGGCATCATCGGATGGCAGGCGTCGCCCATTATCGTGACCGGGCCGGCGGACCATGCCGGCAGCGGGTCGCGCACGTACAGCGCGGAGATCAGCACCTCGTCGCAGGCATCCAGCAGTGCGCGGGCCTCGGGGTGGAAGCCGGCATAGGCGCTGCGCAGGTCTTCCACGCGGCCCGGCGTGGTCCAGGACTCATGGCGCCAGGCTTCCTGCGCGACGGTGGCGAACATAAAGATGTCGCGGCCGCGGTTGAGCGGGAAGGTGACGATCTGCGTGGCGGACTCCGGGCCCCACCATTTGGTGAAGGCGCCCAGGTTGGGCACGCCGGCGAGGCGCTCGGCCGGAACGACCGCGCGGTAGGCCACCACGCCGGTGAAGATCGGGCTTTCCTGGCCGAACAGGGCGGTGCGCACGGTCGAGTGGATGCCGTCGGCGCCGACCAGCACATCGACGCGCTCCTTTGCGCCATTGGCGAAGCGCAGCGTGGCGCCATCGGCATGCGGCTCGATGGCCACGGCCTTGTGGCCAAGGCGCACGCATTCGGACGGCACGGCGGCTTCCAGTGCGGTCATCAGGTCGGCGCGGTGCATGGTCAGCTGCGGGGCGCCGTAGCGGCGCTCGGCGTCTTCCTGCATCGGCAGGCGGGAAGTTTCTTCGCCGGTGTCCCACATGCGGCTGATGCGGTGGCTGGGGCGTGCGGCGGTTTCACGCAGGGCGGCGCCGATGCCTAGCCCGTCGAGGGCGCGTACGGCGTTGGGGGTCAGGTTGATGTCGGCGCCTACGCGGGCGAAGCGGGGGGCTTGTTCGTAGACGATGGCGTCCATGCCGAGCTTGCGTAGTGCGATGGCTGCGGCGAGGCCTCCGATGCCGGCGCCGTTGATTCCGATCTTTAGGGGCATTTTGTCTGCCTGTTGGCTGTGTTTATGTTCAAAAATGTACTATATGTTCATAAAAATATATGGGCGTGAGGGATGAGCCGTCAATTAAGGGTGAACCCTAGGAGAGAACCCTAGGAGGGGCTTTCAGCGCTTTTGGCGGATTGGAGCGGTCGGTCTGTGGCTCTTGGCAGGCGTGGGCTGTTTCGCCGGCGTAGCCGGCGAGTCACTTTTTGTCCGAGCGACAAAAAGTAACCAAAAAACGCGTCGCCTATGCGGCTGGCAATCAATTCCACGGTGTTGGTGGTTCGCACGGTGGTGCTTGCCGTTTGGGCGTGGGTGCCCTTTCGACCCTGCTACGCCATGTGAGTGTGGGGCAGTGCCTGCGTTAACCCACTATTGAACGATCCCCATGCAGGGCGTAGGCCGCCTGCTGCAAACGGCATTGCGGGGACGCCTACGGCCGCTGCGCAGGCCCAAAGTGCCCTGTCGGTTTTTCTGCGTTTGCGCGGAGCGCAACCGAAGGCGTTGATGCGATATCGCCAAACTCCAAAAAAAAACAGCCGCACACGGCGGCTGCTCTTGAAACCATCACTGGTACACGAACGCTCAAAGCCCCAACACAAGCTTGGCAATGATATTGCGCTGGATCTCGTTAGACCCTCCGTAAATCGACGCCTTGCGATAGTTGAAATAACGCGGCGCCAGCACGGCAGCATATTCAGGCCCGACACGCGGCGCGGCCTCGCGTCCCTGCAATTGAGCCCAGGTGTCCTGCACGAACGGCAACGCCGCCGGCCCCGCGGCTTCCACCGCAAGTTCGCTGGCCGCCTGCAGGGTTTCAGTGCCCGTGAGCTTCAGCATGCTCGACGCGGCCCCGATCGAGGTCCCGGATTCCACGCCTGAGAACACCCGCAACTCAACCGCTTCAAGCGCGGCAGCACGCAGGTGCAGCGCCGCCAGCTTGCGGCGGAAGGCGGCATCGTCCAGCAAGCGGCCACCGTCGTCGGCAGGCTGCTCCGCGGCAATATCCGCGATCTTCGACAGCTGCTTGCGCAGCATCGGGCTATACGTACCGCCGCGCTCGAATTCCAGCAGGTACTTGGCATAGGTCCAGCCCTTGCCTTCCTCCCCGATGCGGTTCGCCACCGGCACGCGCACGTTCTCGAAGAACACCTGGTTCACTTCCTGCTGGCCGGTCATGGGACCGTCCAGCGTCGGCAGTGCTGACACCGTGATGCCGGGGGTATGCAGGTCGAGCAGCAGGAACGAAATCCCTTCCTGGCGCTTCGATTCGCGGCTGGTCCGCACCAGGCAGAACATCCAGTCGGCCCACTGCGCATGCGTGGTCCAGATCTTGGAGCCGTTCAGGATGTAGTGCTCGCCGTCGCTGTCGGTGCCATGATCGGCGCGCATCTGCAGCGAGGCCAGGTCGGAGCCGGAGTTCGGTTCGGAATATCCCTGGCACCACCACACATCCGAGCTCAGGATCGGCGGCAGGAAGCGCTGCTTCTGTTCGGGCGTGCCGTACTTCATGATCACCGGCGCCACCATCTTCAGGCCCATCGGCGACACTGGCGGGCAGCCCGCGGCGGCCAGTTCCGACTGGAAGATAAAGCGCTCGGTCGAGCTCCAGCCCGGGCCGCCATATTCTTTCGGCCAGTTCGGCGCGGCCCAGCCGCGCGCGTGCAGCGCCTTCTGCCAGCGCAGTTGCGCGGCCTTGTCGAGGTAGCCGTTCTTGGACTGCGCCATCATCGCGCGCAGGTCGGCGTCATAGGCCTGGGCGATCCAGGCGCGCACGTCTTCACGGAACTGCTGGTCTTGCGGGGAGAAATCGAGATTCATCGACGGGCCTCGCTGGGTAATCGTCTGTGTTCGGGAATGCCGGCTTCAGGCCGCGGCCTGGGCGGGGTAGAGCAGGTCGGCGTAGCGGCGCAGGTGGTGCTCGGCCGAGCCCAGCTGCAGGTCGATCGCGGTGACGCGCTTGAAGTAGTGGCCCACGGCCAGCTCTTCGGTGACGCCCATGCCGCCGTGGATCTGCACCGCCGCCTGGCCGACAAAGGCACCGGCCTGGCCGGCCTGGATCTTGGCCGCGCACGCCGCCTGGGCGCGTGCCTGCGGTGCGCTGGCGGCCTGCATCGCCGCCACCTGGGTCAGCGCCACGGATTGCTCCAGCTGCATGTACATGTCGGCCATGCGGTGCTGCAGTACCTGGAAGGTGCCGATCGGCACGCCGAACTGCTTGCGCTGGCGCGCATAGTCGATGGTGTCGGCCAGCATGCGGGCCATGGCGCCATTGGCTTCGGCAGAGAGCGCGACCATGGCTTCGTCGCACAGTTGTTCGATCAGCGCAAAGGCTTCGCCTTCCGCGCCGATGCGCTGGCTGGCTGGCACCTGCACGTTGTCGAGCAGCACCTCGGCGGCGCGCAGGCCGTCGAAGGTCGGGTACTCGCGCAGCGTCACGCCCGGCGTGTCGCGTGCAATCCAGAACAGGCTGATGCCGTCCCGGTCGCGGCGCGCGCCGGAGGTGCGGGCGCTGACCACCAGGTGGGTGGCGAACGGCGCGCCGACCACGGCCCGCTTGTGCCCGCTCAGCTTGTAGCCGTTGCCCTGGCGCGCGGCGCTGGCCTGCACGTCGTGGCGGCAATAGCGGCTGGTGGGTTCGGCGTGGGCCCAGGCGGCGGTGGCTTCGCCGCCGATGATGGCCGGCACCCACTGCGCGGCCAGCTCGGGGCTGCTGTGCATCAGCGCGCCGCCGCCCAGCACCACGGTGCCCAGGTAGGGCTCCAGCACCAGATGGCGGCCCAGCTGCTCCATCACGATCATGTGCTCGGCCGCGCCGCCGCCCAGGCCACCCAGCGTCTCGGGGTAGGCCGCGCCGAGAATGCCGAGCTCGCGCGCGAATGCGCGCCAGCAATCCGGGCGCCAGCCCGCGGCGGACTGCACGGCAGCGCGGCGGGCTTCGAAATCATAGTGGTCGGCCAGGTAACGCGCGAGCGTGTCGCGCAGCATCGACTGTTCTTCGCTGAACTGGAAATCCACCTTGGCTCCTTTGGAATGGGGGTGAGGCGTGATTGCGGTAGTCTGGCGGGCATCATCGTGCCAGGCCGCCCGGTGGCGCATCGTCGCATCGGACGAAGCTGTCCCGACGCGCCCGCGGCCCTGTTTTGCGGCACTGCGGCAAAGCGGCGGCGGTGTCGCTTCGTCGCTTCCGACGATTGTTGAACCGGCCGACGTTCCGAGAATGCGGGATCGGCATCCGCCAACACACCGACACCCGTCGAGGAGTTCAACGCCATGCATCCGCACATCCACGCGCAGCGCACGCCCGACAAACCAGCCGTCATCATGGGCAGCAGCGGCGCAGTCGTCACCTACCGCGAACTGGACGAACGCTCGAACCAGGTCGCCCATCTGTTCCGCAGCCAGGGACTGCAGCCCGGTGACCGCGTGGCGTTCATGATCGAGAATCATCCGCGCCTGTTCGAACTGTGCTGGGGCGCGCAGCGCAGCGGCATTGTCTATATCTGCCTGAGCACGCGGCTGAACGTGGCCGATGCCGCCTACATCATCAATGACAGCGGCGCGAAGCTGCTGGTCACCACGCACGCGCAGGCCGAGGTCGCGGCAGCCCTGGCCGGGCAGACGCCGGCATTGCGTGGCAGGTTGATGCTGGATGGCACCGTGCCGGGCTATGACGCGTACGAGACCGCGCTGGCGCGCTGCCCGGCAACGCGCATCGATGACGAAGTGACCGGCGGCGACATGCTGTATTCGTCCGGCACCACGGGCCGGCCGAAGGGGGTGTATGCGCCGCCGTCGAGCGCGAATATCGAAGATCCCACGACCCTGACCAGCCTGTGCCAGCGGCTCTATGGCTTCGATGCCGAGACGCGCTACCTGTCGCCCGCGCCGCTGTACCACGCGGCGCCGCTGCGCTACAACATGACCGTGCAGGCGCTGGGCGGGACCGCGGTGGTGATGGAGCATTTCGATGCCGAGCACTACCTGCAGCTGGTGCAGCAGCACCGCATCACGCATACGCAGCTGGTGCCGACGATGTTCTCGCGCATGCTCAAGCTGCCCGAGGCGCAGCGGCAGGCCTATGACGTGTCGTCGCTGCGCGTGGCGATCCACGCGGCCGCGCCGTGCCCGGTGCAGGTCAAGGAAGCCATGATCGCGTGGTGGGGACCGGTGATCTGGGAGTACTACGCAGGGACGGAAGGCAATGGCGTGACCGTGGTCAGCACGCCGGAGTGGCTGGAGCGCAAGGGCACGGTGGGCCGGGCCATGGTCGGCAAGCTGCGCATCTGCGGACCGGACGGCGCGCTGCTGCCGCCGGGCGAATCGGGCACGATCTACTTTGCCGAAGGCCGCGCCTTTGCGTACCACAATGACGAGGCCAAGACCGCGGAGTCGCGCCACCCGCAGCAGCCGGACTGGAGCACCATCGGCGATGTCGGCTACGCGGATGCGGACGGCTACCTGTACCTGACCGACCGCAAGGCCAACATGATCATCTCCGGCGGCGTCAACATCTACCCGCAGGAGGCCGAGAATCTGCTGATGACGCATCCCAAGGTGATGGACGTGGCCGTGATCGGCGTGCCCAACGAGGACTTCGGCGAAGAGGTCAAGGCCGTGGTGCAGCCGGCCGACATGGGCCAGGCCGGGCCCGAGCTGGCCGCGGAACTGATCGCGTTCTGCCGCGCCAGCCTGTCGGCCATCAAGTGCCCGCGCTCGGTCGACTTCGAGTCCGAGCTGCCGCGCCTGCCGACCGGCAAGCTGCTCAAGCGGCTACTGCGCGACCGCTACTGGGCCGGCCACGCCAACAAACTGGTGTAGGCCGCTTGCCGCCGCCCGCATTTTCGCCAGTGCGGCGGTTTACGTCATAATCCTCCGTTACATCACAGCCACGGCCGCCCGGCTGCATCCGCAGCGCGGGCGGCGCATCGCGCGGCCTGCAACGGCAGCGATGTGCGGGAGACGACAACAGCCAATGGCAAGTATCGAGGAGACCGGCCGGCGCCCGCCGCCGCCCGCCGGCGCCGCATCGCTGGCGGCCAAACTGCGTCCGCCGCTGCTGACCCCGTTCCAGGTCGAGCGCGCGGCGATCTGCGAGGCCGTGTGCGCGGCGGGCTTTGTCAAGCTTGTGCTGGTGCGCGCACCAGCGGGCTTCGGCAAGACCACGGCCATGCTCCAGTGCCGCGCGCGGCTGGAGGCCGCGGGCGGGCGCACCGCCTGGCTGACGCTGGACCGTTCGGACAATGATGCCTCGCGCTTCCTGGGTTCGGTCGAGGCTGCCATCGCGCAGGGCCTTGGCGGCGGCGGGCCCGGCCGGTCCGCGCACGGGGCGCTGGCCCAGGATCCCGGCGAGCAGGCGCTCGCGCTGATCGACCGCCTGGCCAGCCACAATGGCGCCTTCACGCTGTTCCTCGATGATTTCGAAGCGATCCAGAATGCCGCCGTGACCGGACTGGTCTGGCAACTGGTGGAAAGCCTGCCGCCCGGCTGCCGCGTGGTGATCGGCACGCGCTGGGTGCCGGAATCCGGCCTGGGCCGCTTGCGCGCACGCGGCGAGCTGCTTGAGATCGAGCCCGCGCAACTGCGCTTTTCCGCTGGCGAAACCGCGTCCTTCCTGCGCCATGCGCGCGGATTGAAGCTGGAGCAGGCGGCCATCAGCGTGCTGCACCGGCGTACCGAGGGCTGGGCCACGGCATTGTGGCTGGCGTCGGTGGCGCTGGAGCGGCGCAGCCAGCCAGAGGGCTTTATCGCCGGCTTCTCCGGCTCCAACGCGGCGATCGCCGACTACCTGGTCGAAGACGTATTCCTGCACCTGCCCGAGCCGGTGCGTGACTTCCTGCTGCGCACGTCGATCCTGGACCAGTTGTGCGGGCCGCTGTGCGACGCCGTGTGCGAGCCCGCGACCGCTGGCAGCAGCGACGAGATCCTGGCGTGGCTGGAGCGCGCCAACCTGTTCCTGCTGCCGCTGGAGAGCGAGCGCTATGGCGAACGTGGCTCCGGTTCGGCATCGGAACAGTGGTACCGCTATCACAGCCTCTTTTCCGGCTTCCTGCGCGGCCAGCTGGCGCAGGCCATGCCTGACGCCGTGCCGCAGCTGCACCTGTCGGCATCGCGCTGGTATGAGTCGCAGGGGCGCCCGGTGCCCGCCATCGAGCATGCCTTCGCGGCCGGTGCGCTGGCGCGCGCGCTGCCGTTGCTGGACGGCGCCGCGGACGACCTGCTGGCGCAGGGCCGCATGCGCCTGCTGACGCGCTGGCTGGAGGCGGTGCCGGCGGAAGAACTGGCGCGCTGGCCCAAGCTGCAGATCGCACGCGTCTGGGCGGTGTCGTTCACGCGCGGCCCGGCCGAAGCCATTGCCCTGCTGCAGCAGATCCCCACCGAGGGCGCGGCCGGCGACCTGCTGGCGCATATCCGCGCGCTGCGCCACATGCTGCTGAACATGATGGACCGCTTCGACGATGCGCGCGCCTTCGCCCGCAATGAGCTGCCGCCGTTGCCGATGGGCTATGCCTTCCCCGATGCGATCCTGGGCACGTCGATGGCGCGCCTGGCTGCAGTCGCCGGCGACTACCCGGAGGCGCGCCGGCTGCTGCAGGTGGCGCGGCACGCGGTGCGCGGCTCGGACAGCAATTTCAACAAGATCTTCTCGGAGTCGGTCGAAGGGCTGATCGACCTGCGCCAGGGGCGGCTGCAGCAGGCGCTGGCACGGTTTCGCATCGCCGCCAGCACGATGCTGCCGAACCGCTTCGGGCCCACCAACGGCAACGCCATGGCCGGCATCCTGCTGGCGGAAGGCCTGTACGAAAGCGGTGATTCCGAGCGCGCCAGCCGCCTGCTCAACGTCTACCTGCCGCTGTCGCGCGACCTCGGGCTGCCTGACCAGATCATCACCGGGCACACGGTGCTGGCCCGCATTGCCTTCGAGCGCGGCGAAGCCGACCAGGCGCATGAATGGCTGGCGCAACTGGAGGCGCTGGGGCACCACCGCGGGCTGACGCGGCTGGTGATGGCGGCAATGCTGGAGCGCGCACGGCTGGCACTGCGCCAGGGCAATGTCCACGCGGCGCAGGAGGCGATCGAACGTGCCGCCGATCCGGCGCTGTGGCGCACGCGGCCCGGGGTCAGCTCCTTTGCCAGTGATGTCGAGGACATCACCCTTGGCCGGCTGCGGCTGGACCTGTATGCGCGCCCGGGCACGCCGGTGCGCGAGGCCATCGAGCGCGAGCTGGCGGCTGCCGCGGGCAACCAGCTGATGCGCCGCGCGCTCAAGCTGCGCATCCTGCTGGCGCAGGCGTGCCAGCGCACTGGTGACGGCGCGCACGCGCTGGTGGTGATGGGCGAGGCGCTGCGTTTCGGCGCTGCCGAAGGCTTTGTCCGCATCTTTGCCGACGAGGGCGACGATGTGCGCAGGCTGGTGGCCGATGCCTGCTCGCGCCAGTCGGCCAGCCTGCCTGCTCCCTACGTGGAAAAGCTGCTGCAGGCTTGCGGCCAGGCCGGGGGCGAGCAGGCCGCCGGTGCGGGCCGGCCGGCACCGGCCGCACTGGTTGAGCCGCTGACGCCCAAGGAGCAGAAGGTGCTGCAGCTGCTGGCCGAGGGCTATTCCAATGTGGCCATGGCCGAGCGGCTGTTCGTGTCCGAAACCACGGTGCGCACGCACCTGCGCAATATCAGCGCCAAGCTGCACGCCAGCAACCGCACCCAGGCAGTGGCCATCGCGCGCCAGCTCGGGCTGCTCTGAGGCCGCGCCGCAGCCGAAGGCTGCGCGCGCGGTTGCGGCTCAGATGCCCATGAACTCCGTGAATTCGTCCAGCGGCGCGCGCACGGCGCGCAGCTGGTTGGCGGGCGCCTCGGGGTCTTCGTAGCCGATCGCCATGCCGGTGAACAGCATCCGTTCGGCCGGCAGCGACAGGAACTTGCCGATGGTCTGCGGGTACATCGCCCAGCATTCCTGCGCGCAGCTGTCCAGCCCTTCTTCACGCAGCAGCAGCATCACCGTCTGCAGGTACATGCCCAGGTCCGACCATTGCGGCGGACCCATGCGGCGGTCCACGGTGCAGAACAGCGCCAGCGGCGCGCCGAAGAAGGTGAAGTTGTTGGCAAACTGCGCCAGCCGCCGCGCCTTGTCCTCGCGCGGGATGCCGAGGTAGTGGTAGAGCGCCTCGCCCACCTGGAAGCGGCGGTCGCGATAGGGCGAGACCAGCTCGCGCGGGTAGATGTCGTATTCGCGCTCGTCACCCGCGGGCGCCTGGGCGATGCGCTCGCGCATGATGGCGCGCAGCCCCTCCAGGGCCTCGCCGCCGACGACATGGATATGCCAGGGCTGCAGGTTGCCCCCGGAGGGGGCGCGCGCGGCGGCGTCGAGCACGCGGCGGATGGTGTCGGGCGCAACGGCCCGGGGCAGGAAGCCGCGGACGGACTTGCGGCTGGCGACGGCTTGGCTGACGTTCATGCGAATTCCGGAAAGGTTGATCGACGGGCGCGCTTCAGATGAAGGGCGGCTCGCTGGTCCAGTCGAAGAAGTCCGGCATGTCGTGCGACACGGTTTCCGGGAAGGCGGCGGGACGCTTCTCCAGGAAGGCGCTGACGCCTTCCTTCACGTCGGCGGAGCGCCCGCGCGATTGGATCGCGCGGCTGTCGAGCTTGTGCGCTTCCATCGGGTGGCTGGCGCCGGCCATGCGCCAGATCAGCTGGCGCGAGATCGCCACCGAGACTGGCGCGGCATTGGCGGCGATCTCGCGGGCAATGGCCTGGGCGGCAGGCAGCAGGTCCTCGGGCGCGTGCAGTGAGCGCACCAGGCCACGTTCATGCGCTTCCTGGGCGGAGAACACGCGGCCGGTATAGCACCATTCCAGCGCGGTCGAGATGCCGACCACGCGCGACAGGAACCACGACGACGCCGCTTCCGGCGTGATACCCCGGCGCGCAAAGACAAAGCCGAACTTGGCGTCGGTCGATGCCAGCCGGATATCCATCGGCAGCTGCATGGTCACGCCCACGCCTACCGCGGCGCCGTTGACCGCGGCGATCACCGGCTTGAGGCTGCGGAAGATGCGCAGCGACACGCGCCCGCCGCCGTCGCGGTGCGCGGTATCGGGGCTGGCGCCATAGCGCTTCTCGAAGTCGAAGGTGGCGCTGCCGCCGGACAGGTCGGCGCCGGCGCAGAAGGCGCGGCCCGAGCCGGTGACGATGACGGCGCGCACGTTGTCGTCGGCATCGGTGGCGTCGAACGCGGCGATCAGCTCATGCATCATCTGCGCGGTGAACGCATTGAGCTGGTCCGGGCGGTGCAGGGTGATGGTGGCGACACCGTCTTCAACGGCGTAGCGCAGGGTTTCGAACGAAGGCGTGGCTTGCGTCATGAGGGCTCCTGCCGGGAAAAGGGGGAGGGGTGCCGGGGTGGGGAAGACGGCACGGGAGATCGCCCAACACTAGTGCAGAATGCGCCGCCCGCAATCGTCGCTTCCGACGAGGCCGGAAATCGGTGCTCGGTCGTAGACTGACGGGGATCAAGCGGCAGGACCGGCACACCCACGACCATACCGTAACACCGTGCGCGCCCTGCCGGCGCAGACAGCAAAGGGACATCCATGAAGACACGAATCACCGAACTGCTTGGCATCCGCTACCCGATCATCCAGGGTGGCATGCAATGGGTTGGCTACGCCGAGATGGCCTCCGCCGTTTCCAACGCCGGCGGGCTGGGCATCCTCACGGCGCTGACGCAACCCACGCCCGAGGACCTGGCCAACGAGATCCGCCGCTGCCGCGAGATGACCGACAAGCCGTTCGGCGTGAACCTGACCCTGCTGCCGTCGATCAATCCGCCGCCGTACGCGCGCTACCTCGACGTCATCATCGAGAGCGGCGTCAAGGTGCTGGAAACCGCCGGCAACAATCCCAAGGAACATATCGCGCGCGCCAAGGCCGCCGGCATCAAGGTGATCCACAAGTGCGTGGCGGTGCGCCATGCGCTGTCGGCCGAGCGCCTGGGCGTGGACGCGGTGTCGATCGACGGCTTCGAGTGCGCCGGCCACCCCGGCGAGGACGACGTGCCCGGCATGGTGCTGATCCCGCAGGCGGTGCGCAAGCTGTCGATCCCGGTGATCGCCTCCGGCGGCATCGCCGACGGACGGGGCATGGCAGCGGCACTGGTGCTGGGCGCCGAGGGCGTCAACATGGGCACGCGCTTCTGCGCCACGCGCGAGGCGCCGATCCACGACAACGTCAAGAAGGCGCTGGTGCAGGCCAGCGAGCGCGATACCAACCTGATCTTCCGCACGCTGCACAACACCGCGCGCGTGCTCAAGAACGCCGTGTCGGACGAGGTGGTGAGCATTGAACGCCGCCCGGGTGGCGCGCAGTTCGAGGACGTCAAGCACCTGGTTGCCGGCGTGCGCGGCAAGGCGGCGCTCAAGGCGGGCGAGACCGACGGCGGCATCATCAGCGCCGGCCAGTGCGTGGGCCTGATCGACGACGTACCCAGCTGCGAAGAGCTGATCACGCGCATGGTGGCCGATTGCCGCGAGCACCTCAGCGTGGCCTCGCGCTTCTTTGCCTGACGCCATGGCCGAGGCCGAGATCGAGGCGGCGATGACCCAGGCCATCGCCGAGCCGGGCGAAGCTGCCGGCGGGGACGTGCCGGAGGGCTTCGCCCCGCTGCGCCGCCTGAGCGGCTACATGGCGGGCTTCGGCCAGCTCTACCTGCATGCCGGGCGCCGCACGCTGGCGGTGCGGATCGACGAGAGTCACCTGAACAACCTGGGCATCCCGCACGGCGGCATGCTGGCGACGCTGGCCGATACCGCCATCGGCATGATGATGTCGCTGGAAACCGGGCGCTCCAAAAGCGCGGTGACCGTCAACCTGAGCCTGGACTACCTGGATTCCGCGCGCCAGGGCGACTGGGTCGAGGCCCGCGTGGAGTTCGACAAGCTCGGCTCGCGCCTGCGCTACGGCACCTGCCGGCTGGTCAGCGGCGAGCGCTGCCTGCTGCGCGCGACCGCCATCTTTGCAGTGCTGGCGCCGCGCACCTGAGGCCTGCGGCAAACTTCGTCGCTTCCGACGACGCTTGCCGCCACCCGCGGCGCAACAATGCAAAGCGACACTGCCGGCGCCAGATGCCGGCACTCCGGACAACACCATGGCTGCCCCGGCAGCCTGCACCGAACCAAGGAGATCACATGGCAGAGGCATATATCGTTGCGGCGGTCCGTACTGCCGGCGGCCGCAAGGGCGGCAAGCTGTCGGGCTGGCATCCGGCCGACCTGGCCGCGCAGGTGCTGGACGCACTGGTGGAACGCACCGGCGCCGACCCGGCGCTGGTCGAAGACGTCATCATGGGCTGCGTGAGCCAGGTCGGCGAGCAGGCCGGCAACGTGGCGCGCAATGCCATCCTGGCCTCGCGCCTGCCTGAAAGCGTGCCCGGCACCTCGGTGGACCGCCAGTGCGGTTCGTCGCAGCAGGCACTGCACTTTGCCGCGCAGGCAGTGATGTCGGGCGCGATGGACATCGTCATCGCCGCCGGCGTGGAAAGCATGACGCGCGTGCCGATGGGCCTGTCGTCTCAGCTGCCGGCCAAGAACGGTTTCGGCGTGCCCAAGAGCCCCGGTGTCGAGGCGCGCTACCCCGGCGTGCAGTTCAGCCAGTTCACCGGCGCCGAAATGATCGCGCGCAAGTATGACCTGTCGCGCGAGCAGCTGGATGCCTACGCACTGCAGAGCCACCAGCGCGCCATCGCCGCCACCAAGGCGGGCCGCTTCACTGCCGAAATCCTGCCGGTGGAAGTGCGCACGGCTGACGGTGCCAACGGCGAAATGCACACCACTGACGAAGGCATCCGCTATGACGCCACGCTAGAAAGCATCGGCAGCGTCAAGCTGATCGCCGAAGGCGGCCGCGTGACGGCTGCCTCCGCCAGCCAGATCTGCGACGGCGCCGCCGGCCTGATGGTGGTCAACGAGGCCGGACTGAAGAAGCTCGGCGTCAAGCCGCTGGCGCGCGTGCACACCATGACGGTGATCGGCCATGATCCGGTCGTGATGCTGGAAGCGCCGCTGCCGGCCACGGAAGTCGCGCTGAAGAAGGCGGGCCTGCGCATCGGCGATATCGACCTGTTCGAAGTCAACGAAGCCTTCGCCCCGGTGCCGCTGGCCTGGCTGAAGGCCACCGGAGCCGATCCGGAGCGCCTGAACGTGCATGGCGGCGCGATCGCGCTGGGCCATCCGCTGGGCGGCTCGGGCGCCAAGCTGATGACCACGCTGGTGCATGCGCTGCATACGCACGGCAAGCGCTACGGCCTGCAGACGATGTGCGAAGGCGGCGGGCTCGCCAACGTGACCATCGTCGAGCGTCTGTAAAGCTGTAGCAGCCGGGGCGTGCCGCGCAGGGATGCCGCGCGAGGATTGCTGCAGCAAGAGGTAGTAAAGGGAGAAGGACCGGCGGCGCGGGCATGTCAGAGTGCCCGCGCCAGCAGCTGGAACAAAAAGGGCCGCGATATTGCTAATGCCGTTCAGTTAAGTCTGAACGGCATTTTTCTTTGCAGGGGTTGTAAACAAGGTGTCGAGCTGTTAACTTG
>NZ_JBYSYC010000044.1:0-70521 GCF_058782875.1 Cupriavidus sp. FW305-F7
AGAGCATCACGTAGCGCCGTAGGAATCCTCGTCCTTTCCGCCGTAAGGCGGCAGCCGAAGGCTGAGGACGGGGAGGATGTCAAAGCGGCCGGGGTCTGCCAGCAAACTCCAGTATTGTACTGAACGTTCAGCACAATTACAGAAGCATTGCAGGCCGGATACGGACATCCGGCCCAGGATTTCCAGGAGACCAGGATGTCGTACCCGACTGCCATTGCCGCAGCCGCCGCCGCCGCGCTGGCTGCAGCCGCCATGAGCTTTGCCGGCACCGCCGGCGCCGCACCTGCCCCGGCCACCGCGGGCAATCCCGCCACCGATGCTACCGCGCGTGCCAATGCGGCCGTGCTGCAGCAACTGCCGTTCCAGGACCGGCGTGACTTCGAGGCCGCGCGCCGTGGTTTTATCGGCACGCTGGACAACACCGAGATCCGCGACGCCAAAGGCAATGTGGTGTGGGCGCTGGATCCGTACGGCTTCCTCAAGCAAGACCGGGCGCCGGCCACCGTGAACCCCAGCCTGTGGCGCCAGGCGCAGCTGAACATGCACAACGGGCTGTTCCAGGTGACGGATCGGATCTACCAGATCCGTGGCTTCGATATTGCCAACATGACGATCATCGAGGGCGATACCGGCCTGATCGTGATCGATCCGCTGACCGCGATGGAGACCTCTCGCGCCGGGCTCGACCTGTACTTCAAGCACCGGCCCAGGAAGCCCGTGGTCGCGGTGATCTATACGCACAGCCACGGCGACCACTTCGGCGGGGTCAAGGGTGTCGTCAGCGAAGACGACGTCAAGGCCGGGCGGGTCAAGGTGGTGGCCCCGGAAGGCTTCATGGAAGAGGCTGTCAGCGAGAACGTCTTCGCCGGCAACGCCATGAGCCGCCGCGCGCAGTACATGTATGGCTTCAACCTGCCGCGCTCGGCCACCGGGCAGGTGGATGCGGGGCTGGGCAAGGGGGTGGCGCACGGCACGGTGACGCTGATCCCGCCGACGGACCTGATCCACAAGACCGGTGACACGCGCACCATCGACGGCGTGCAGATCGAATTCCTGATGGCGCCGGGCACCGAGGCCCCGGCCGAGATGCTGATGTACTTCCCGCAGTGGAAGGCACTGTGCGCCGCCGAGGACGCCACCCACAACCTGCACAACCTGTACACCATCCGCGGCGCCCAGGTGCGCGACGCCAACCAGTGGTGGCGCGCGCTGGACGAGACCATCGACCGCTTCGGCGGCCGCGCCGAGGTCCTGTTCGCCCAGCACCACTGGCCTACCTGGGGCCGCCAGGACATCGTCACCTACCTGGGCAAGCAGCGCGACGGCTACAAGTACATCCACGACCAGTCGCTGCGGCTGGCCAACATGGGCTACGTGCCGGCCGAGATCGCCGAACGCGTGAAGCTGCCACCGTCGCTGGCGGCCGAATGGCATCTGCGTGACTACTACGGCACCGTCAGCCACAACGCCAAGGCGGTGTACCAGCGCTACCTCGGCTGGTATGACGCCAACCCTGCCAACCTGAACCCGCTGCCGCCGGAAGAGGCTGGCAAGCGCTACGTCGAATTCATGGGCGGCGCGCCCCGCGTGCTGGAGCAGGCGCGCGCGGCGTACGCGCGTGGCGAATACCGCTGGGTGGCCGAGGTGGTCAAGCACGTGGTCTTTGCCGATCCGTCCAACCAGGCTGCCCGCCAGCTGGAAGCCGACGCGCTGGAGCAACTCGGCTACCAGGCCGAATCCTCGACCTGGCGCAATGCCTACCTGACCGGTGCCGCCGAACTGCGCAGTGGCCCGCCCCCGGCCGGCCGCCGCGCCGGCAGCCCGGACGTGCTGCGCGCCATGACCGACACCATGTTCCTGGATTTCCTGGCGATCAGCCTGAACGGCGACCGCGCTGCGGGCAAGACGCTGGCGCTGAACTGGGTACAGCCGGACACCGGCAAGCGCTTTGCGCTGACGGTGGAGAACGGCGTGTTCCGCTACAAGCCCGACGCGCAGCACGCGTCCCCGCAGGCCACGCTGACCATGCCGCGCGCCGTGCTGATGGGGGTGCTGGCCGGCCAGACCACGCTGCAGACCGAGACTCAGGCGGGCCGCGCCCGCGTGGACGGCGACCCGCAGGCGCTGGCGGCGTGGACGGTGCTGATGGACAAGTCCGAGCCGAACTTCAGCATTGTGACGCCCTGACGGCATCGGGATGGGGCTGGCAGGCAGCTTCTGTTGCGCGCCAGCCCCATAAAACCTCGCTTATTCGAGGGTTTCTTCCGGCGCGTGAACATAAACCGTTGCGCCGATGCTGCGGCAAACGGCTTGTGAGCCATTTCCGTCGGGATTTTTTAGTGGTTAACCCTCCCTTTAGGGGGCGTCCTCTACGAATCAGTGTCATCGGTGAAACAGTCGTGCGCCGGCTGGCCGGATAATGCACACGGCAGTAACCGAATGAGGAGTAAGAGGACTATGAAATTCACCTATAAGAAGATGCTGGCGGCAGGCGCTGTCATGGCGCTGGCCGGAGCCGCACACGCGCAATCGGCCGGCAGCAATATCGTCAGCCTGGGCTGGTTCCGCGTGATGCCGAACAGCTCCGCCGACCCGCTGACCGTCGACAGCATCAACGGCCGCCCGGTCGGCATGACCCGGCCGAACACCGGCGCGGAGATCGAGTCCGCCGACACGCTGGGACTGGCCTTCTCGCACTACTTCACCGACAACATCTCCGGCGAAATCATCGCGGGCATTCCGCCCAAGCACGACGTCAAGGGCACCGGCAACTATGCGCAGTATGGCAAGCTCGGTTCGGTCAAGCAGTGGAGCCCGGCGGTGCTGGTCAAGTACCACTTCTTCGATGCCAAGACCAAGTTCCGTCCCTATGTCGGCATCGGCGTGAACTACACGTGGTTCACCGACGAGACCATCAGCAACCAGAACTTCGTGAACCGCGAGTTCGCGCCGGGTGCGCGCATGACCGCCAGCGCCAAGGCGTCGTGGAACCCGGTGTTCAACATTGGCGCCAACTACGCCATCAACGACAACTGGTTTGTCGGCCTGTCGGTATCGTACGTGCCGCTGTCGACCCGCGCGTCCTTCACCACCCAGGCGGGGCCGGTGACGATCCAGTCGCACACCAAGATCAAGATCGATCCGGTGGTGACGTTCCTGAACGTGGGCTACCGCTTCTGAGCGCGGCACACTGACAGCAGAAAGGGCACCCGGGGGTGCCCTTTCTTATTGGCGCGGCTGCAGTGGCCAGCTTATGCCACCGACTTGACCGGATAGCCAGCCTCTTCGATGGCATCGCGCAGGGCCTCGGCGTCGGCACCGCTCTCGACGCGCACGGCCTGGGCGGGCACATCCGCGCTGACACGCGCGGCCGGGTCGATCGCCTGCACGGCACGCGTGATGGCGCCGACGCAGTGGTTGCATGACATGCCTTCGACCTGGAACTGGATCATGATGGGACTCTCCTGGACAGGATGGAAAAGGCGGCAGGGTGCCGCGACAAGACATAGTTTGAACCTTCCCATGGTGGGAAGCGCAAGAGGAATTTGTTGGCGCCAATGTGACGGTAACACCCTGCGCATTCGTCCTTGACCTTCCAATGATGGTAAGGTCCATGATGCTGACATCGACACTGTGGATGACTCAGAACCATGCCAAATTCCAGCGCTGTGCTCGCTTCACAACCTGTCCGGCCGGCCGACGAAATGCCCGAATGGCGGCTGCCGGTCGACGGCATGACCTGCGCCTCGTGCGTGCGCCGCGTGGAGAACGCATTGGCGCGTGTGCCGGGCGTGCGCGACGTGGCCGTCAACCTGGCCACGGAAGCCGCGACGCTGCGCGCCGACTCGGGCGTGGTGCTGCCGGCCGCCGCCCGTGCCGTGGCCGATGCCGGCTACACGGTGCCGCAGGACACCATCGAACTGAATATTGCCGACATGACCTGCGCCTCGTGCGTGACCCGGGTCGAAAAGGCGCTGCGCGCCGTGCCGGGCGTGATGGACGCACAAGTCAACCTGGCAACCGAGCGCGCCAGCGTCACCCTGCTGCGCGGCGCGGTGGATGCCGCGGCGCTGGTGGCCGCGGTAGCGCGCGCCGGCTATGGCGCGACGCCGGTGGCCGATGCCGCATCGCAGGCGCCGCAGGCCGGGCAGGGCACTGCCTTCTGGGACGGCCCCTGGCCGGTGGCGTTCTCGGCGGCGCTGTCGCTGCCGCTGGTGGCGCCCATGGTGCTGGAATGGTTTGGCGTGCACTGGATGCTGCCGGCATGGGTGCAGTGGCTGCTGGCCACCCCGGTGCAGTTCGTGTTCGGCTGGCGCTTTTACAAGGCTGGCTGGAAGGCGGTGCGCGCCGGCGCCGGCAATATGGACCTGCTGGTGGCGCTGGGCACGACGGCGGCCTATGGGCTGTCGCTGTGGCTGATGTGGCGCACGCCGGCCGACGCCATGCCGCACCTGTACTTCGAAAGCGCGGCAGTGGTGATCACCCTGGTGCGCCTGGGCAAGTGGCTGGAGACACGCGCCAAGCGCCAGACCGCCGATGCCATCCGCGCGCTCGCGGCGCTGCGTCCCGATACCGCCCGCGTGCGCCGCGGCGGCGTGGAGCAGAGCGTGCCGCTGGCGGCAGTGCGCGTGGGCGATGAGGTGGTAGTGCGCCCCGGCGAGCGCATCCCGGTGGACGCCGACGTGATCGAAGGCAGCAGCCACGCGGACGAATCGATGCTGACCGGTGAAAGCGTGCCGGTGCCGAAGAAGCCCGGCGACCGCATCACCGGCGGTGCCATCAATTTCGAAGGGCTGCTGGTTGCGCGCACCGAGGCGGTAGGCGCCGAGACCGTGCTGGCACGCATCATCCGCATGGTCGAGCACGCACAGGCGGCCAAGGCGCCGATCCAGCGCATGGTCGACCAGGTCAGCGCGGTGTTCGTGCCGGTGGTGCTGGGCATTGCACTGGTGACGGTGCTGGGCTGGGGCCTCTTTGCCGGCGACTGGGAAACCGCATTGCTCAACGCCGTGGCGGTGCTGGTGATCGCCTGCCCGTGCGCGCTGGGCCTGGCCACGCCCACGGCGATCATGGCCGGTACCGGCGCCGGCGCACGCGCCGGCATCCTGATCAAGGACGCCGAGGCGCTGGAGGTGGCGCACCGCGTCAGCGTGGTGGCATTCGACAAGACCGGCACGCTCACGGTCGGCAAGCCGGAAGTGGTGGCGCTGCATGCGGCCGATCCCGCCGATGCCGATGCTAGCGCACTGCTGGCACGGCTGGCCGCGCTGCAGGCAGGCAGCGAGCATCCGCTGGCCCGCGCCGTGCTGGCCGCCGCGCAGGCGCGCGGCATTGCCGTGCCGCAGGCCACCGAGGTGCAGGCCCTGCCGGGCCGCGGCATTGCCGGCGTGGTGGACGGCCATGCGCTGCAGCTGGGCAGCGAGCGCCTGCGTGAAATGCTGGGCGCAGCGGCAGGCACGCTGGCAACGCTGGCGGACCAGTTGCGCGCGGACGGCCGCACCGTGTCGTGGCTGGTCGAGACCACGCCGCCGCGCGTGGCCGGGCTGGTCGCGTTCGGCGATGCCATCAAGCCGGGCGCGCCGGCGGCGATCGCACGGCTGCGCGCGGCCGGCGTGCGCACCGTGATGCTGACCGGCGACAACGCCGGCGCGGCGGCGCGCGTGGCGCAGGCGCTGGGGCTGGACGATGTGCAGGCTGAGGTGCTGCCCGAAGACAAGGCTGCCCGCGTGCAGGCCCTGGGGCGCGATGGCGCGGTGGTGGCGATGGTGGGCGACGGCATCAACGATGCGCCGGCGCTGGCGGCGGCGGACGTGGGCATTGCCATGTCGACCGGCACCGACGTGGCCATGCACGCCGCCGGCATCACGCTGATGCGCGGCGACCCGGCGCTGGTGGCCGATGCGCTGGCGGTCTCGCACCGCACCGTGCGCAAGATCCGGCAGAACCTGTTCTGGGCTTTTTTCTACAACGTGGTGGGCATTCCGCTGGCCGCGGCCGGGTTGCTGAACCCGGTGGTGGCGGGTGCGGCGATGGCGTTCTCCAGTGTCAGCGTGGTCAGCAATGCGCTGCTGCTGCGCCGCTGGCGTCCGCAGGCCGGGGCCGCCACGGCACAGGGAGGCGAGTGATGAATATCGGCGAAGCGGCGCAGGCGTCGGGCGTGTCGGCCAAGATGATCCGGCACTATGAATCGATCGGGCTGGTGGCGGCACCGCCGCGCACCGAGGGCGGCTACCGCCGCTATGACGAACGCGCGGTGCATACCTTGCGCTTCGTGCGGCGCGCCCGTAATCTGGGATTCTCGCTCGACGAGATCCGCAACCTGCTGTCGCTATGGCATGACCGCGGCCGCGCCAGCGCCGACGTCAAGGCACTGACGCTGCGGCATGTGGCCGACCTGGAGCTGCGCATCGCCGAACTGGCCGCCATGCGCGACACGCTGCGCGAGCTGGCGCAGCACTGCAGCGGCGATGACCGGCCGGATTGCCCGATCCTGGCCGATATGGCGCAGCCGGAAGCGCAGGGCAGGCTTGCCTGCCACAGTTGAGCGGGACAGACAGTGCAAGGCAAAGCAGGCAGCAGGCAGCAATACAAAGAATAATGACAGCCGGCGCAAGCGCTTTGCTGGCGCTCCGTGCCGGGAGGAGACTTGCGCGAATGGAACAACCGATGACGGACGATCCTGCTATTGCCGGTGTTGCCGGCATGCCTGCCGATACCCCCGCCGGCACGCATGCGCCGGTGCAGAGCCGCCAGCGCATGCGCGACGGCACCGAGCTGCTGCTGCGCACCTGGCAGCCCGATCCGGCGCGCTTTGCCGAGCCGCTCGGCTCGGTGCTGCTGGTGCATGGGCTTGCCGAGCATGCCGGACGCTACCAGCATGTGGCCGATGTGCTGTGCGGGCTGGGCCTGCGCGTGCGTGCGCACGACCTGCGCGGCCATGGTGCCAGCGGCGGCGCGCGCATGGTGGCGGACCATCAGGATGCCTACCTGGACGACCTCGCCGAGATCTACGATGCCGCGGTGCCTGGCTGGCACGAGTTGCCGATCCTGCTTGGCCACAGCATGGGCGGGCTGATTGCGGCACGCTTTGCCACCGCGCGCGTGCGCCCGGTACGCGCGCTGGTGCTGTCCTCGCCCGCGCTGGCGCTGCGGCTGTCGGGACCGATGCTGGCGCTGCACCGCGTGCTGCTGGCGCTGGCACCGCGGCTGCGCGTGCCCAATCCGATCGATGCGCGGCTCTTGTCGCACGACCCCGCCGTGGTGGCCGCCTACCGCTCGGATCCGCTGGTGCAGACGACCATCACCGCCAGCGTACTGGAGAGCTTTATCCGCGGCATGGCGCAGGCCCAGGCCGATGCCGCGCTGCTGGAGGCCCCCACGCTGATGCTGGTCGGCGGCGCCGACCGCGTGGTGGACCCGGCCGGCAGCCGCCGCTTCTTCGACAACGCGCCGCCGGCGTTGCGCGAACAGGTCTGGTTCGAGCATGGCTACCACGAGATCTTCAATGAAGCGCAGCCGCTGCGCGGCGAAGTGTTCGCGGCGCTGACCGGCTGGCTGCAGCGCCACCTGCAGCAGCACGGAAGCTAGGTCCGGAACACCGACTCGGCCACGCCGAACACTGCCGCGACCACCGGGTCGTCGCGGCGCGTGGCCAGGCATACCAGCGTCAGCTCGGTCTGCACCGAGACCCCTTCCACGATCACCAGCCCGTGCGCATGCGATTCGCGCAGCGCGATCGCGTCGCGCACCAGTGACAGCCCCACGCCGGAGCGCACCAGGTCAAGCATCGACGCCTCCTGGTCGACATGCGCCACCTTGGGCACGCTGGCCGGATCGACGCCGGCCTGCGCAAAGCGCGCCGACAAGAGCCGGTTGTGCGCCGATTCCGGTGGCGTCCAGATCCATGGCAGCGTTGCCAGCTGCGCCCATGAGCGCAGCGCGGTGCGCTCTTTCCAGCCCTTGGGCGCCACCACATAGTAAGAGAAGGGCGTCAGCGTCAGCGCATGGAAGCCGGCGTCGGGCGGCTGGCCCAGGTAGAAGCCCACGTCGAGCGCGCCGCTGCGTACCTGTTGCAGCACCCAGCCCGACATGCCGTGGCGCAGTTCGGTGCCGATCTGCGGATGGCGTTCCACCAGCGTGCGCAGCATCGGGCCCAGCCGCGTGAATTCCGGATCGAGGATGGTGCCGATCGCCAGCCGGCCGCGCACGGTGTGATGCATCGCGCTGACGGTGTGCTGCAGGTCGCCTACGCCATCGAGGATGCGCTCGGCCAGCGGCAGCAATGCGGCGCCGTCGGCGGTCAGCGTCAGGCCCGCGGCAGTGCGCTCGAACAGCCGGATGCGCCACGCCGATTGCAGCGCCTTCAACTGCAGGCTCACTGCGGGCTGCGTCAGGTGCAGCCGCTGCGCGGCGCGGGTCAGGTTGCCCTCGCGCGCGACGGCAACGAAGGCGCGCAGGTGGTGGAGGTCCAAGGCGGTGTCGGGGCGAAAGGTGGCGCCGGAGCGTGGCGTGGTGCGGCGCAATATTTTGCGGAGCTTATATTGCGATTGACGATAAATCATTGGACGGGGCCGCGCAACTGCACCAAGCTTGCGCTCAATACGGCCCGGCACGCCTTGTGCCGCGCGGCAGCGATGCCAGTGCGATGCTGGCGGATGTTCGCGCCAGTGTCTTCACCAGACGCAAAGATCGGGCAAGCCGCATGCCGTCAGCGACCCAGCATTCAGGAGCGGAAGTGGAAGACATCCTTGCAGAAGCCAGCGCGGTGCAGACCATCATCGGCCATAGCATCGCAGGCCGGCAGACACGCGGCGCATCGCAGCGTCTGGCCGATATCTATAACCCCGCCACCGGCGAAGTCGCAGCACGCGTGGCGCTTGGCACCGCGCAGGACGTGGCCGATGCCGTCGCTGCCGCCCAGGCCGCATTCCCGGCCTGGGCCGACACGCCGCCGCTGCGCCGCGCGCGCATCCTGTTCAAGTTCAAGGAACTGCTCGACCAGCACCACGACGACCTGGCGGCGCTGATCACGCGCGAGCACGGCAAGGTGTTCTCGGACGCCAGGGGCGAAGTCACGCGCGGCATCGAGGTGGTGGAATTCGCCTGCGGCATCCCCAACCTGCTCAAGACCGATTTCACCGACAACATCGGCGGCGGCATCGACAACTGGAACCTGCGCCAGCCGCTGGGCGTGGTGGCCGGCATCACGCCGTTCAACTTCCCGGTGATGGTGCCGATGTGGATGTTCCCGGTGGCAATCGCCTGCGGCAATACCTTCGTGCTGAAGCCGTCGGAGCGCGATCCGTCGCCGAGCCTGCTGATTGCCGATCTGCTGCGCCAGGCGGGATTGCCCGATGGCGTGTTCAATGTCGTGCAGGGCGACAAGGAAGCCGTGGACGCGCTGCTCGCGCATCCGGACGTCCAGGCGCTGTCGTTCGTCGGCTCGACGCCGATCGCCGAGTACATCTATACGGAAGGGACCAAGCACGGCAAGCGCGTGCAGGCCTTGGGCGGCGCCAAGAACCACCTGGTGGTGATGCCGGATGCCGATCTCGACCAGGCGGTCGATGCGCTGATCGGTGCCGCGTATGGTTCTGCCGGCGAGCGCTGCATGGCGATCTCGGTAGCTGTAGCGGTGGGCGACGTCGCCGACAAGCTCGTGCCGCGTCTCGCCGAACGCGCCAGCTCGCTGAAGATCCGCAACGGCATGGAGTCCGACGCCGAAATGGGTCCGCTGGTAACCGCTGCGCACAAGGCCAAGGTGGAGGGCTATATCGCCAAGGGCGTGGAAGAGGGTGCGACGCTGGTGACCGATGGCCGCGGTCATACCGTACCCGGCCATGAGAACGGCTTCTATGTCGGCGGCACGCTGTTCGACAACGTCAAGCCGGATATGACGATCTACAAGGAAGAGATCTTCGGTCCGGTGTTGTCGGTGGTGCGCGTGCATGACTTTGCCGAAGCCGTGGCGCTGATCAATGCGCATGAATTCGGCAACGGCGTATCGTGCTACACCAGCGACGGCGGCATCGCGCGCGCGTTTGCGCGGCAGATCCAGATCGGCATGGTCGGCATCAACGTGCCGATTCCGGTGCCGATGGCATGGCATTCATTCGGTGGCTGGAAGCGATCGCTGTTTGGCGACCATCACGCCTATGGCGAAGAGGGCGTGCGTTTCTACACGCGCTACAAGAGCGTGATGCAGCGCTGGCCGGATTCGATTGCCAAGGGCGCTGAGTTCACCATGCCGGTGGCGAAATAGGCCGCGACGATGATGACAAGAACAGCGATGGAGACATTCGACTACATCATCGTGGGGGCCGGTTCAGCCGGCTGTGTCCTGGCGAACCGCCTGACGCAGGATGCGGACGTCAACGTGTTGCTGCTGGAGGCCGGCGGCAAGGACGACTACCACTGGATCCATATCCCGGTGGGCTACCTGTACTGCATCGGCAACCCGCGCACCGACTGGCTCTATCGCACCGAGGCCGAGGCCGGGCTGAACGGCCGCTCGCTGGGCTATCCGCGCGGGCGCGTGCTGGGCGGTTGCTCGTCGATCAACGGCATGATCTATATGCGCGGCCAGCGCGAGGATTATGACGCGTGGGCGCGGCTGACCGGCGACGATGGCTGGCGCTGGGACAATGTGCTGCCGCTGTTCAAGCGCAGCGAGGACCACCACCGCGGCCCGAGCGAATTCCATGGCGCCGGCGGCGAATGGCGCGTGGAAGGCCAGCGCCTGCGCTGGGACATCCTGGAGCGCTTTGCCGATGCCGCCGAAGAGGCGGGGATTCCGCGCACAGAGGATTTCAACCGCGGCGACAACTTCGGCGTGGGCTATTTCGAAGTGAACCAGCGCCGTGGCATCCGCTGGAACACGGCCAAGGCCTTCCTGCGGCGTGCGTCGGAGCGTCCCAACCTGACCATCGTCACCGGGGCGCAGGTGAGCGGGCTGACCTTCGACGGGCGCCGCTGCACTGGCGTGAACTATATCGGCGGCGGCCGGCCGCAGACTGCGGTGGGCAGGCAGGAAGTGATCCTGGCCGCGGGCGCGGTCAATACGCCGCAGCTGCTGGAACTGTCGGGCATCGGCCAGGCCGAGCGCCTGCAGGCGCTGGGTATCCCGGTGCGCCATGCGCTGCCCGGCGTGGGCGAGAACCTGCAGGACCACCTGCAGCTGCGCTCCGTGGTGAAGGTCAGCGGCGTGCGCACGCTCAACACGCGCGCCGCGAGCCTGTGGGGCAAGTTCTGCATCGGCGTGCAGTACGCTTTCAACCAGAGCGGTCCGATGAGCATGGCGCCGTCGCAGCTGGGCGCCTTTGCGCGCTCTGACCCGGCGCAGGCGCGGCCGAACGTGGAGTACCACGTGCAGCCCTTGTCGCTGGACAAGTTCGGCGACCCGCTGCATGCGTTCAATGCCTTTACCGCGAGTGCCTGCAACCTGCGGCCGACCTCGCGCGGCAGCGTGCATATCGGCAGCGCGGATTTCCGCCAGGCGCCGGTGATCGCGCCCAATTACCTGGCGACCGACGAGGATCGGAAAGTCGCGGCCGACTCCATCCGGCTCACGCGCCGTATCGTGGCGTCGCCGGCGCTGGCGCCGTACCAGCCCGAGGAATGGCTGCCGGGTCCGGCATTCCAGACCGACGAACAGCTGGCCGAAGCGGCCGGCAATATCGGCACCACCATCTTCCATCCGGTGGGCACCTGCAAGATGGGCCGCGCCGACGACCCGATGGCCGTGGTCGACCATCGCCTGCGCGTGCTGGGCATCGACGGCCTGCGCGTGGTCGATGCCTCGGTGATGCCGCTGATCACGTCGGGCAACACCAATTCGCCGACCATCATGATCGCCGAGCGCGCCAGCGACCTGATCCGCGAAGACCGCCGGCAGGGCCTGGCCGCGGCGGAAGTATTGGTGCAACCAGCGCCGGCGGCAGCCGCTGCAGGCGCCTGACATGAGCGCGCCACTTGGTCGCGGGCGGGGCCGTAATCAAGTGGCCCATCCTGCTCATGTGCGATCGCAAAAAAACTGACACTTGGTTCATGTTTCATAGTGCAAACCCCGATGTTTTGCGATGCAACAGGCGCACACAATAGACGCCTCACAGGGTGCGTCGGCAGCACATCGAAGCCATCGCCGCAACCTGCGCGGGAGCCGCCCCGCACCAAAACAGAAAGCCGCAGGCCGGGCCGCAACCATGGCCAGCCTGACGGAACAAGCGGCAGCAAGGGCCTACAAGGCCGGTTCGGACCATTGTCAGTGCCGGGCATCACCCCGGCAGTTCAGCAAGAGGGCGGGCAGGAGACATGAACCAGCAGGAAACCATCCTGGAAACGCGGAACCTCACCAAGGAGTTCAAGGGGTTCACGGCGGTGAGCGACGTCAACCTGCGGGTACGCCGCGGGTCGATCCATGCCTTGATCGGCCCCAACGGCGCCGGCAAGACGACTTGCTTCAACCTGCTCACCAAGTTCCTGGAGCCGACCACCGGCACCATCCTTTTCAACGGCATCGACATCACCCGTGAAAAGCCCGCGCAGATCGCGCGGCGCGGCGTGATCCGTTCGTTCCAGATCTCGGCGGTATTTCCGCACCTGACGGTGATGGAGAACGTGCGCATCGGGCTGCAGCGGCAGCTCGGCACGGCGTACCAGTTCTGGCGCAGCGAGCGCTCGCTGGACGTGCTCAATGACCGCGCCATGGAGCTGCTAGAACAGGTCGGCCTGACCGAGTTCGCGCAGACGCTGACGGTGAATCTGCCGTACGGCCGCAAGCGCGCGCTGGAGATTGCCACCACGCTGGCGATGGAGCCCGAGCTGATGCTGCTCGACGAACCCACACAGGGCATGGGCCACGAAGACGTGGACCGCGTCACGCAGCTGATCAAGAAGGTTTCGGCGGGCCGCACCATCCTGATGGTGGAGCACAACATGAGCGTGGTCTCGTCGATCGCCGATAAGATCACCGTGCTGCAGCGTGGCGCGATCCTGGCCGAAGGCCCGTATGCGGAAGTTTCGAAGGATCCGCGCGTGATGGAGGCCTACATGGGCACCGTCGACGCGGAACTGCAGGGCGCGCACTGAGACGGCCGGGGGAACGACACATGACGACATCCAACACACCCGCGCTCGAGATCAAGGACCTGCACGCCTGGTACGGCGAATCGCACATCCTGCACGGCGTGGACCTGACCGTGAACCGCGGCGAAGTGGTTACGCTGCTGGGCCGCAACGGCGCTGGCCGCACCACCACGCTGCGCGCGATCATGGGACTGACCGGCGCGCGCAAGGGCTCGATCAAGGTCAATGGCCACGAGACCATCAGCCTGCCCACGCACAAGATTGCGCACTACGGCATTGGCTATTGCCCCGAAGAACGGGCGATCTTCTCCAGCCTCTCATGCGAAGAGAACCTGATGCTGCCGCCGGTGCTGAAGGGCGCCGACACCAGCAAGGGCATGAGCGAGACCGATATCTACGAGATGTTCCCGAACCTGAAGGAGCGCCGCCAGAGCCAGGGCACGCGTCTTTCCGGCGGCGAGCAGCAGATGCTGGCGGTCGGGCGCATCCTGCGCACCGGCGCCAACCTGCTGCTGCTCGATGAAATCTCGGAAGGATTGGCACCGGTGATCGTGCAGGCGCTTGCGCGCATGATCCTGATGCTCAAGCAGAAGGGGTACACGGTGGTGATGGTGGAGCAGAACTTCCGCTTCGCCGCGCCGCTGGCGGACCGCTTCTACGTGATGGAGCACGGCAGCATCGTCGAGCGCTTCGCGGCCAATGAGCTGCAGGCCAAGATGCCGGTGCTGCACGAACTGCTCGGGGTCTGATCCGCACGGATCATGGGTTGATGTTTGGCAGGAACGGGTGGCGCGCACGCCGCCGCAAATCAGGAGACATAGAGATGAAAAAGACTCGGCTCGCGGCCGCGATGGCGGCCATTGCCATGGGTGCGGTTTCCTTCAGCGCCATTGCCCAGGTGTCCGGTGACACCGTGAAGATCGGCTATATCACCGACATGTCGGGCCTGTACGCCGACATCGACGGCCCCGGCGGCCTGGAAGCCATCAAGATGGCGGTCGAGGATCGTGGCGGCAAGGTGCTGGGCAAGCCCATCGAAATCGTCTCGGCCGACCACCAGAACAAGGCCGACATCGCCGCTTCGAAGGCGCGCGAATGGATGGACCAGCAGGGCCTGGACATGCTGCTGGGCGGCACCAACTCCGGCACCGCGCTGGCCATGAACAAGGTGGCCTCGGAGAAGAAGCGCGTCTACATCAACATCGGCGCCGGCACGGCGCGCCTGACCAACGAAGAGTGCTCGCCGTACACGGTGCACTACGCTTATGACACGGTGGCGCTGGCCAAGGGCACCGGCAGCGCGGTGGTCAAGCAGGGCGGCAAGTCGTGGTTCTTCCTGACCGCCGACTACGCCTTCGGCCATTCGCTGGAAAGCGACACCGCGGCCGTGGTCAAGGCCAATGGCGGCACGGTGGCGGGCCAGGTGCGCCATCCGCTGTCGGCTTCGGACTTCTCGTCGTTCCTGCTGCAGGCGCAGTCGTCCAAGGCGCAGATCCTGGGCCTGGCCAACGCCGGCGGCGACACCATCAACGCGATCAAGGCGGCCAAGGAATTCGGCATTACCAAGTCGATGAAGATCGCCGGCCTGCTGATGTTCATCAACGATGTGCACAGCCTCGGGCTAAAGAACACCGAAGGCCTGCTGATGACAGACAGCTGGTACTGGGACATGAACGACGACACCCGCAAGTTCGCCAACCGCTTCTTTGGCAAGATGAAGAAGATGCCGAGCAGCCTGCAGGCGGCGGACTACTCGGCGGCCAGCACTTACCTGAAGGCGGTGGAAGCAGCCAAGACCGACGACCCGGACAAGGTCATGGCTGAACTCAAGAAGATGAAGATCAACGACTTCTACACCAAGGGCTATATCCGCCAGGACGGCCGTGGCATCCACGACATGTACCTGATGCAGGTGAAGTCCGCAGCAGAGTCGAAGAAGCCGTGGGACTACCTGAAGGTGGTCGCGACCATCCCGGGCGACCAGGCCTTCACCACGGTGGCCGAGTCGAAGTGCGCAATGCTGAAGAAATAAGCTGATGTGAGATCTGCCGGCGACGCGCCACCTGCGTGCCGCCGGCATCGGACGCGGTTCCTTGCTGCGGTGTTCGCCAACGGTGTTCGCCGCAGCGTTCGCATTACCTGGCACCAACCGCAGCAATCCCCGCCATACAACGGCGGTATCAACGGCACTCCGCGATGGACATCTTCGGAATCCCCTTGCCGGCCATGCTTTCCCAGCTTTTGCTGGGGCTGGTCAACGGCGCCTTCTATGCGATGCTGAGCCTGGGCCTGGCGGTTATCTTCGGCCTGCTCAACGTCATCAATTTCGCGCACGGCGCGCTCTTCATGCTGGGCGCGGTGCTGGCCTGGATGGGCATGGAGTACGCCGGGCTGAACTACTGGATCATGCTGCTGCTGTCGCCGCTGGTCGTCGCCGCGCTGGGCGTGGTGATCGAGAAGACCATGCTGCGCTGGATCTACAAGCTCGACCATATCTACGGCCTGCTGCTGACGCTGGGCATCACGCTGGTGGTCGAGGGCATCTTCCGCTCGATCTACGGCGTCTCCGGGCTGCCGTACTCGACGCCGGACGCGCTGCAGGGCGCGACCGACCTGGGCTTCATGATTCTGCCCAACTACCGCGCGTGGGTCGTGGTGGCGTCGCTGGTGGTGTGCTTCGCCACCTGGTACGTGATCGAGAAGACCAAGCTGGGCGCCTACCTGCGCGCCGGCACCGAGAACCCCAAGATGGTCGAGGCCTTCGGCGTCAACGTGCCGCTGATGGTGACGCTGACCTACGGCTTCGGCGTCGCGCTGGCCGCGTTCGCGGGCGTGCTGGCGGCGCCGGTGATCCAGATCTCGCCGCTGATGGGGCAGAACCTGATCATCATTGTGTTCGCGGTGGTGGTGATCGGCGGCATGGGTTCGATCATGGGTTCGATCCTGACCGGCCTGGGGCTGGGCGTGGTCGAGGGGCTGACCAAGGTGTTCTATCCGGAAGCGTCGTCGACCGTGGTGTTCTTCATCATGGTGATCGTGCTGCTGCTGCGCCCGGCCGGGCTGTTCGGGAAGGAGAAGTGATGAGCACACCCTCCACATCATCGACGCCATCCACGGTGGCGGCCAACGCTGGCAACGCAGGAAAGGGACAAGGCGTGCAGAAGAAACTGTTGTATGGATTGCTGCTGCTGGCACTGGTGGCCGCGCCGCTGGCCGGTGCGTATCCGGTGTTCGTGCTCAAGGTGCTGTGCTTTGCGCTGTTTGCGTGCGCCTTCAACCTGCTGATCGGCTATACCGGACTACTGTCGTTCGGCCATGCGGCCTTTTTCGGCGGCGCTGGCTATGCCGCCGGCCATGCCATGAAGGTCTGGGGCGTGACCCCGGAAATCGGCCTGATCCTGGGCACCGGTGCGGGCGCGCTGATCGGCTACGTGGTGGGCTCGCTGGCCATCCGCCGGCAGGGCATCTACTTCTCGATGATCACGCTGGCGCTGGCGCAGATGCTGTTCTTTATCTGCCTGCAGGCGCCGTTCACCGGCGGCGAGGACGGCCTGCAGGGCATCCCGCGCGGCAAGCTGTTCGGGCTGCTGCCGCTGTCGGACGACCTGACGCTGTACTACGTCGCGCTGGCGATCATTGTGGCCGCCTTTGCGCTGATCGTGCGCACGGTGCATTCGCCGTTCGGGCAGATCCTGAAGGCGATCAAGGAGAACGAGCCGCGCGCGATCTCGCTGGGCTATGACGTCGACCGCTTCAAGCTGACCGCCTTCGTGCTGTCGGCGGCGCTGTCGGGGCTGGCCGGCTCGATCAAGGCGCTGGTGCTGGGCTTCGAGACGCTGACCGACGTGCACTGGTCGATGTCGGGCTCGGTCATCCTGATGACGCTGGTCGGCGGCCTGGGCACATTGTCGGGCCCGATTGTCGGTGCCTTCGTGGTGGTCGCGCTGGAGAACAAGCTGGGCGATATCGGCAACTTCCTGGCGTCGGTCACCGGCATCTCCTGGTTCGGCACGCTGGGCGAGTCGGTGACAATGGTGACCGGTGTGATCTTCGTGATCTGCGTGCTGACTTTCCGCCGTGGCATCATGGGCGAACTGCTGGCGCGCTTCGGGGGCCACTCGGGCAAGCGGGAATAAATGCAGGAGTGACCGCGGGTCGACATGCCCGATTCTGGGGCTAGGGTTTTTTCTAGCTTGTCCTCGATGCACCGCTTCGTTACATTCCATATACGGTTTTCGCAGGTTAAATGGAGGCGGAAGCGAGGAGACGACAGGCGCGCACCCGGTGTCGGGTAGCAGCGTTATAAATAAAGGGCGTTGCCGGGTGATCCTCGGCAACGCTTTTTTCATTTGCGCTTCCCAACGCCTGCTATGGCGCTTTCGCCCCATCATGGGGCATCCAGGCCACATCGGCGTCACCTGGCTATCCTCCACATGCGACAATGCGGGCGCTCTCGCTGCCCGCCATGCCTGCCATCCCTGATTCCCCTGACTCCCCAGCCGTTCCGGATCGTCCTGACGCACCCGCGCCGCAGGGCTTGGTACGCCTCGGGCTGGGTGCCGACGCAGCCATGCTGGAGGCCTGGCTGGATACGGTGCAGCCACTGCCGGTGCCCGCCGCCCGCGCGCGCCGGCTGATGCTGGACGACCTGCTGGCCCAGTCCGGTCGCGGCATCTGCCTGCTGGTGGGCGAGGCGCAAGCTCCACATAATCTGCTGGCGTGCCTGCCGGTGGCGCTGCTCCCGAGCCTGGAGCTTGCCGGGCTGGCCGCCTGCGGCATCGAATGGTGGGTACGGCCCGGGCTGGACGGCGGGTCCCGCCGTGCCTGCCTTGAGGCCTGCTGCGCCACGCTGGCCGACTGGGGCCGCGCCCACGGTATCCGCCACGCGCTGCTGGCGCCGGGGCTGGTGGCAGGGCATGGCGGCGCGCCGCCGGGCTTCAGGCCGCATGGCAACGGCATGTGGCACCGCAGTTTGGTGCCGGCGGCCAAGGTGCTGGGCTGAACCGGCGCCGCCCGGCTGCCCGCACCGATCTCCTCCGATCTTTCCCTTTTCGCTTCCCCTGCTTCCTGCAATGACGGAATTCGCATTCCTGGCGGTTGCCGCCTTTCTCGCCGGCCTGATCGACGCGGTCGCCGGCGGCGGCGGCCTGGTACAGATCCCGGCAATGTTCTCGGCCTATCCCAATATCGCGCCGGCCACGCTGCTGGGCACCAACAAGATGGGCTCGATCGCGGGCACCGCCAACGCGGCGCTGCGCTACGGCCGCAGCGTGCGCATCTACTGGGGCGCGACCGCGCCCGCGGTGGTGGCGGCCCTTATCTTCTCGATGGCCGGTGCCTGGGCGCTGACCAGGATCCCGGCGGAGCCGCTGCGCAAGGCGCTGCCGTTCGTGCTGGTGGTGTTGCTGGTCTACACCGTGGCCAAGAGGGACCTGGGCACGGAACATGCGCCGACGTTGTCGGGGTCGCGCGAGCGCGTCGCGGCGCTGCTGGCTGGGGCTGCCATCGGCTTCTATGACGGCGTGTTTGGCCCGGGCACCGGCAGCTTCCTGATGATCGCGTTCGTGCGGGTGTTCGGCTATGACTTCCTGCACGCGGCGGCCTCGACCAAGGTGGTCAACCTTGCCACCAACCTGGCGGCGCTGCTGTTGCTGGCCAGCAAGGGCCATATCTGGTGGCAACTGGGCCTGGTGATGGCAGTGGCCAACATCGCCGGCAGCCAGGTGGGCAGCAAGCTGGCCCTGCGCCACGGCAGCGCCTTCGTGCGCAAGGTGTTTATCGTGGTGGTGAGTGCGCTGATCCTGAAGACCGCCTGGGACGCGTTCCTGCGCTGACGGCAGGCGGCGCGCGCGATGCGGGTTAATCCTCCCTTTTCGCACTAGGTCGCTGTGCTAGACTCGATCCGCATTCCCGACCGAGCGGTCGGTGAATAGCCGGAGCGCGCCTATCCGGGGGAGTGGTGCGGACGGGGAAATTGGGGAGCGGCCTCGCGTCGTTCCTGGCTGTAGCGCAGGTGCCGGCGATGTGCCTGCGTTGACCCGAGGGGTCGATCCAAGAACGGGCATCCGCCGGTGGACGCCGGACGGATGCCTTTCCGTTTCAGGAACCGAAGGAGACAAGATGGATTTCAAGCGCGCCAGCCTGCTGGCAATCGCTGCGGCGAGCCTGGTTGCCGGTGCAGCCCAGGCACAGGTCAAGGTCGGGGTGACGGTGTCGGCGACGGGTCCGGCGGCATCGCTGGGTATTCCGGAGAAGAACACCTTCACGCTGATGCCCAAGGAAATCGCGGGCAAGAAGATCGAGTACATCGTGCTGGACGATGCCTCCGACACCACCACCGCGGTCAAGAACACCCGCAAGCTGATCAGCGAAGACAAGGTCGACGTGGTGGTGGGTTCCACCGTGACGCCAAACTCGCTGGCGATGGTTGACGTGGTGGCCGAGAACGAGACGCCGATGATCACCATGGCCGCCTCGGCCCGCATCATCGAGCCGATGGACGCCAAGCGCGCCTGGGTTTTCAAGACGCCGCAGAATGACTCGCACATGGCGACCGCCATTGCCGAGCACATGACCAACAACAACGTGAAGACGGTGGCCTTCATCGGCTTCGCGGACGCCTATGGCGACAGCTGGGCGCAGGAATTTGCCAAGGTGGCGGAGCTGCGCAAGATCAAGGTGGTCGCCAACGAGCGCTTTGCCCGTACCGATACCTCGGTCACCGGCCAAGTGCTGAAGATGATGAGCGCCAACGCCGACGCCGTGCTGATCGCAGGCTCGGGTACGCCCGCGGCGCTGCCGGCCAAGACGCTCAAGGAGCGTGGCTACAAGGGCAAGATCTACCAGACCCATGGCGTGGCCAATGCCGACTTCCTGCGTGTGTGCGGCAAGGATTGCGAAGGCACCTTCCTGCCGGCTGGACCGCTGCTGGTGGCTGAGCAATTGCCGGACAGCAATCCGGTGAAGAAACCGGCCATGTCCTACAAGACTGCTTATGAGAAGGCCTTCGGCGGCCAGGTCTCGACCTTCGGCGGTCATGCCTGGGATGCGGGGCTGATTTTGCAGCATGCCATTCCCGAGGCGCTGAAGAAGGGTCAGCCGGGTAGCAAGGAATTCCGTAAGGCGTTGCGGGAGGCGATGGAGCAGACCAAGAATCTGCCGGTGTCGCATGGGATCATGAACATGAGTGCTACCGACCACCTTGGCTTCGATCAGCGGGCGCGGGTGATGGTGCAGATTGTTGATGGGAAGTGGAAGTTGCTGACTAAGTGACGGTTGGGGGGCGGCGTGGTGCGATGCGGTTGGGTGTCGCTCGTGGCAAGCGCTGCTGTTTCGCGGCGTAGCCGGTGAGTCACTTTTTGTCCGAGCGACAGAAAGTGACCAAAAAACGCGTCGCCTATGCGGCTCAATCAATTCCAGGGCGTTGGTCGTTCGCACGGTGGTGCTTGCCGTTGGGGCGTGGTTGCCCGTTCGACCCTGCTGCGCCATGTGAGTGTGGCGCAGTGCCTGCGTTAACCCACTATTGAACGATCCCCATGCAGGGTGTAGGCCGCCTGCTGCTAACGGCATCGCGGGGACGCCTACGGCTGCTACGTAGGCCCAAAATGCGGTGACGGCATTGGGCGCTTGCGCGGAGCGCAGCCGAAGGCGTTGATGCGATATCGCTGGACAGCCCACGCCCGCCACACGCCTCTCGTTAGGGCTTGTCCTGTACTTCCACAATGGACAATCCGTTTACTATTGCGTAAATCCCAAAGCGCATAGCACCCTGTCGGCCCCCATATGATGCAGGCAGGTATTTCCAAAAGACGGGGAGACAATGGACTTATCAATCGCTGCCATCCTGGCCCAGGACGGCATCACCTCGGGCGCGATCTACGCGCTGCTGGCGCTGGCCCTGGTGCTGGTGTTCTCGGTGACCCGGGTCATCTTCATCCCGCAAGGGGAGTTTGTTGCCTACGGTGCGCTGACGCTGGCGGCGATGCAGGCCGGGCACGCGCCGCAGACCAGCTGGCTGCTGCTGGCGATGGGGGCGCTGACCTTCGTCTATGAAACCGTCGCGGTGCTGCGCAGCGCTGAGTTGCGCCGCACGCTGGGCCAGCGGCTGGCGGTGCTGGCCGGCAAGTACCTGGTATTCCCGCTCGCGGTGCACTGGCTGGCGCAGCAGTATGGCGCGCAGCCGCTGCCGATGCTGGCGCAGATCGCGCTGACGCTGCTGATCATCATCCCGCTGGGGCCGATGTTGTACCGGCTCGCCTACCAGCCGCTGGCCGAAGCCAGCACGCTGGTGCTGCTGATCGTCTCGGTCGGCGTGCACTTTGCGCTGGTGGGGCTGGGCCTGGTGATGTTCGGCGCGGAGGGCTCGCGCACCAATGCGTTCTCGGACGCGCGCTTCGACGTGGGGGCGCTCAGCATCTCGGGCCAGAGCCTGTGGATCGTGGGCGTGTCGGCGCTGCTGATCGGCGCGCTGTACTTCTATTTCGAGCGCACGCTGCAGGGCAAGGCGCTGCGCGCGACCGCGGTGAACCGGCTGGGTGCGCGCCTGGTCGGCATCGGCACCACGCAGGCGGGGCGGCTGTCGTTCACGCTGGCCGCGGCGATGGGTGCGCTGTGCGGCATCCTGATCGCGCCGCTGACCACCGTGTACTACGAGTCGGGCTTCCTGGTGGGCCTGAAGGGCTTTGTCGGCGCCATCGTCGGCGGGCTGGTGAGCTACCCCGTGGCGGCGCTGGGTGCGCTGCTGGTGGGGCTGCTCGAATCCTATTCGTCCTTCTGGGCCAGCGCGTTCAAGGAGGTCATCGTCTTCACACTGATCATTCCGGTGCTGCTGTGGCGCTCGCTGACGAGCAAGCATGTCGAGGAGGAGGAATAAGCCATGACCATGCTGACCGACAAGCAGGCGGCGGTGACCAGTGCCGAGGCAGGCAGCCGTGCGCGGCTGAACCGCAACCGGGTCCTGGTGCTGGCTTTCATTGTGGTGCTGGTGTTGCTGCCGGCGCTGCCGACGCCGGAGTTCTGGATCACGCTGGGCAATTACATCGGCCTGTACAGCATCGTCGCGATCGGGCTGGTGCTGCTGACCGGGGTGGGCGGCATGACCTCGTTCGGGCAGGCGGCGTTCGTGGGGCTGGGCGCATACAGCACTGCGTACCTGACCACGCAGTTCGGGCTGTCGCCGTGGTTCGGGCTGCTGGTGGGGCTGGTGATCACGATGGCATCGGCCTATGTGATCGGGCTGATCACGATGCGCATGTCTGGCCACTACCTGCCGCTGGCGACCATTGCCTGGGGCCTGTCGCTGTTCTTCCTGTTCGGCAACCTGGAGTTCCTGGGCAAGTATGACGGCCTGAACGGGATCCCGGTGCTGTCGTTCTTCGGCATCGAACTGCAGTCGGGCCGCTCGATGTTCTACCTGATCTGGGCGGTGGTGCTGCTGGCCGTGCTGGCGATGCAGAACCTGCTGAACTCGCGCCCGGGCCGCGCCATCCGCGCGCTCAAGGGCGGAGGCGTGATGGCCGAGGCCATGGGTGTGAACACCGCGTGGATGAAGGTGGTGATCTTCGTGGTGGCGGCAGTGCTGGCGTGCGTGTCGGGCTTCCTGTACGCGCACCTGCAGCGCGCGGTGAACCCGACGCCGTTTGGCCTGAACTACGGCATCGAGTACCTGTTCATGGCCGTGGTCGGCGGCGTGGGCCATGTGTGGGGCGCGGTGCTGGGCGCGGGCATCCTGACCATCCTGAAGGATGTGCTGCAGGGCGTGCTGCCCAAGTTGCTCGGTGCCAACGGCAACTTCGAGATCATCGTCTTCGGCGTGCTGCTGGTATTGCTGCTGCAATACGCGCGCGATGGCATCTGGCCGTTCCTGCGGCGTCTGGTTCCTTCGGGTCCGCCGGTACTGGCGCCGGCGCAGGCCGAGGCCCTGGCCGTGCGCCAGAAGCCCGACGCCGGCGAACTGATCCTGGATGTGCGCGCTGCGCGCAAGGAGTTCGGCGGGCTGGTAGCGGTGAACGATGTCAGCTTCCAGGTGCGCGCGGGCGAGATCATCGGGCTGATCGGTCCCAATGGTGCCGGCAAGTCCACCACCTTCAACCTGGTGACGGGCGTGCTGCCGGTCACGCGCGGGGAGGTGCGTTACCGTGGTGAAGTGATATCGGGCCTGCCGTCGCGCGAGATCGTCAAGCGCGGCATCGGCCGCACTTTCCAGCACGTGCACCTGCTGCCGACCATGACGGTGCTGGAGAACGTGGCCATCGGCGCGCACCTGCGCGGCGATTTCCGCGCACAGGGCGGCGTCTCGGCCGCGATCCTGCGCATGAACAAGGCCGAGGAAGAGAAGCTGCTGTTCGAAGCGAAGCGCCAGCTTGAACGCGTGGGGCTGGCCGATTGCATGTATATGGAAGCCGGCAGCCTCGCGCTGGGCCAGCAGCGGATTCTTGAAATCGCGCGTGCACTGTGCTGCGACCCGGCGCTGCTGTTGCTGGACGAGCCGGCAGCGGGTCTGCGCTACAAGGAGAAGCAGGCGCTGGCCGAGCTGCTGCGCAAGCTCAAGGGCGAGGGCATGAGCGTGCTGCTGGTCGAGCACGACATGGACTTCGTGATGAACCTGACCGACCGGCTGGTGGTGATGGAATTCGGCACGCGCATTGCCGAGGGCGTGCCTGAGGAAGTGCAGAAGAACCCCGCGGTGCTGGAAGCCTATCTGGGTGGCGTGGAGTAAGGACCGGACATGAGCCTGATTCTCGAAGTGAAGGACCTCCACGTCCGCTATGGCAAGGTGGAAGCGGTGCACGGCGCCAACCTGAAGGTGGAGGCCGGCAAGATCGTCACGGTGATCGGCCCCAATGGCGCCGGTAAGTCGACCATGCTCAATGCGATCATGGGTGCGCTGCCGGTGACGGGGTCGTCGAACGGTTCGGTGAGCTACCTCGGCCACGACATGGCCGGCATTCCGGTGGAGGGGCGCGTTGCGCGCGGCATGTGCCTGGTCCCGGAGAAGCGCGAGCTGTTCGCGTCGATGACGGTGGAGGACAACCTGCAGCTGGGGGCCTTCCGCCGCAAGCGCGCCGGCGAGAAGAACTACCTGGACCAGATGGACGTGGTCTACGACCAGTTCCCGCGCCTGCGCGAGCGCGCACGCCAGGACGCCGGCACGCTCTCCGGTGGTGAGCGCCAGATGCTTGCGGTGGGCCGCGCGCTGATGGCAAAGCCGCAGTTGCTGATGCTGGACGAGCCCAGCCTTGGCCTGGCACCGCTGATCGTGAAGGAGATCTTCCACATCATCAGCAACCTGCGCCAGACCGGTGTGGCCACGCTGCTGATCGAGCAGAACGCACGCGCCGCGCTGCAGGTGGCGGACTACGGCTATGTGATCGAGACCGGCGATATGGCGATGGAAGGGCCGGCCGACGAGTTGGCGGCGAATCCGAAGGTGATCGAAACATACCTTGGATTGGCAAAAAAGGCGGCTTGATCCGCTCGGTTTTCGCCAGAGGAATGAGGGCCTGCGGATGCAGGCCCTTTTCTATTGGTGGTGTGAATAACTTTGGGGATAACCCAATTCCGAGGCGCTTCGGACGGGTGTCGGCACCGGTGCGCTGATGTAGGTACGCCAATATCCATTGGAATGATTTTTGCCAATCCAATTTACGGAATAACATCCATACGGATAATAATTTGCGGAATTTTATCTGTGGGATGAATGCAATTTTGCAGAATTTTTGTTCTGCAAGTCATCTGGTGAATAAAGTATTGGCGCCGCTGCCTGTATCTTTCGCTGCGGTCTCCAGCAGCCAATCCCGGAAGCAGGTCAGCGCCGGATGATCGCGCCGTTCCTTCGGCGCACACAGGAAATAGCCCCGTTGCAGCGAAATTGGCAGGTCAAACGGCGCCGTTACGCGTCCGGCGGCAATTTCGTCGCGTACCAGGCACCGCTGCAGCACGGCGACGCCCATGTCGGCGCGCACCGCCTGGATCAGGATCGAGACCTGGTCGAACGCTGTGGATAACCTTGGCGCAGCGTTGGGTATGCCGGCGGCCTGCAGCCAGTTTTGCCAGTTCGCCGGCGCGGTGGTGTGGTAGAGCAGGGGCTCGTCCAGCAACTCCGCGGGAGACTGCCAGCGGCCGGCCTCGCGCCGTGCCCGCGCGCGATCCGGATGGCAGACCGGCACCATTTCACGTCCCACCACGTAGTCGACCTGCAGGCTCGGCCACTTGCTGGCTTCACCGGCCAGGATGGCGGCGTCCGGTGACGGGCCGGAGAGGTCCTCGTCGCGCTGGTACGGGACGAAGTCCAGCCGGATTTCCGGATGGCGGCGGTGGAAGTCCGGCAGGCGCGGCACCAGCCAGACGCTGGCCAGCGTGGGCACGATCGATAGTGTCAGGTGGTGCCGGCGGTCGCCGGCGCGCAAGGCGGCGCTGGCGTGCTCGATCGCGGCCAACGGCTCGGCCACGGCATCGAGCAATTGCTGGCCGGCATCGGTCAGCATCAGGCGGTGCGCATTGCGTTGCAGCAGCGGCTGGGCGAAGTGCGCTTCCAGCCGTGCAATGGCGCGGCTGACAGCACCTTGCGTCACGCACAGCTCGTCGGCTGCGCGCGTGAAGCTGCCCAGCCGTGCCGCGGCGGCAAAGGCGTGCAGTTCGGACATCGATGGGGAATGCAGCCGCATGGCGGGGAGGGCGGGGCCGGGGGGAAGTTAACTTCCGGAGCGGACGCCGCAAGAATGATCTTTGGTAATGCAAACGTGCAATATAGTCGTTTGTGCACAGCCGGTAAACGGCTGACACTCGCCCGGTTCATGCACATAACCAACAGGAGAAACCCCATGATCCGAGCCCGGATATCCCGCCGCCAGCTGCTGCTGTCCGGCACCGCTGCCGCGGCCACGCTGGCCTTTGCCGGCAGCGCCTTCGCGCAAGGCAACTACCCGACGCGCCCGATCCGCCTGATCGTGCCGTTTGCGGCAGGCGGCTCCACTGACCTGTCGGCGCGCCTGGTGGCCGAGTTTGCCGGCCGCGAGCTGGGCCAGACGATCGTGGTCGAGAACAAGGGTGGCGCCGGCGGCTCGGTGGGCATGGAGCAGGTGGCCAACGCCGCGCCGGATGGCTACACCATCGGCATGGCCACGGTCAGCACGCACGGCTCTAACCCCGCTGTATACCCGAAGCTCAAGTACGACCCGATCAAGGACTTTGCCCCGGTCACCAACGTGGTGTCGATGCCAAGCGTATTCACGGTGCACCCGAGCGTGCCGGCGAAAACCATGCAGGAGTTCATCGCGCTGGCCAAGGCCAATCCGGGCAAGTATTCGGTTGCCTCGCCGGGCACAGGGACCCTCGGCCACGTAAACCTTGAGAACTTCCAGATGCTGGCGAAGATCGAGCTGCTGCATGTGCCGTACAAGGGCGCCGGCCTTGGGCTCAATGATGCGGTGGCGGGGCAGGTCAATGCCATCTCGGACAACCTGGCTTCCGCGCTGCCTCACGTGAAGTCGGGCCGCCTGCGCGCGCTGGCGGTGCTTGGCGCCACGCGCTCGCCGCAGTTGCCAAACGTGCCCACCTATGCGGAACTGGGCTACAAGGAGATGGGCGACGGCGGTTGGTTCGGCATCGTCGCGCCCGCGGGCACGCCGCCCGCCATCGTGGCAAGGCTGAACCAGGCCATCCACAAGGCCATGCAGAACCCTGAATTCAAGCGCAAGGTGGAAGAGTCCGGCGGCACATTGGTGCCGACCACGCCGGAGCAGTTCAAGGCCCAGATCCAGCAGGCCATGGCGCGCTATGCCCGCGTTGCCAAGGCCGCCAACATCCAACTGGACTGACGCATGGCTGAAGCGAATCACCTGGCCGCCGCGCTGCCGCCGGTCATTGTGCGCCTGCCGGAAGGGGAGGTACTACCGCTGGTGTGCGACTCGCCGCACAGCGGCACCGCCTACCCGGCCGACTTCGGCGCGGCGATCCCTGCCGCGCGCCTGCGCGGGGGCGAGGACACACACGTCGACGTTCTGTGGGAGGCCGTGCCCGCAGCAGGCGGTACGCTGCTGGCGGCGACTTTCCCGCGCGTCTATATCGACCCGAACCGGATGGCCGACGATATCGATCCGGCCCAGCTCGACGGCGCCTGGTCGACAGCGCTGGCCCCAGGGCCGAAGACGCAACTGGGCTACGGCCTGATCTGGAGCCGGATCGATGCCAGCACGCCGATCTATGACCGGCGCCTGTCCGTAGCGGAAGTGCAGGGCCGTATCGACGGCTACTACCGGCCGTACCATGCAGCGTTGGCCGAGGCCGTGGAGAGCGCCTACCAGCGCTTTGGCGCGCTCTGGCACCTGAACCTGCACTCCATGCCCAATAACGCCTACGAGCGGCTCAAGATCGACAGCCCACACCCGCTGGCGGACTTTGTGCTGGGCGACCGGGACGGCACCACCTGCGAGCCGGGGCTGGTCGACCTGGTCGAACGGGAACTGCGCGGCATGGGCTACACGGTGGCGCGCAACGACCCATACAAGGGCGTGCAGCTGATCGCACAGATCGGCCGGCCGGCCGAGCGGCGCAATAGCCTGCAGATTGAGATTCGGCGGCCGCTGTATATGGACGAGGTGACACGCGAGCGCAATGCCGGGTTCACCACCTTGCAGCGCGATCTTGGCAAGCTGACCGAGCAGGTTGCGGGCTACATCCGCGCGCAACTCTGAGGCGCTTGTTCCACGTGAAACATCCGGCCGGGCCATGTGCCCGGCCTTTTTGTTTCACGTGGAACATAACGTCGCTTTCAAGCGACTCGCCGGGTATCGCCAACGCCATGTTTCACGTGAAACATGGTTACCGTCGGAAAGCGGCTTGTCGATTGCCGCTATAATTTCGCATTCCCGTATTTTCCCGCCAGCCTCCCGGAGGAGGTGTCCCATGCTTTACCCAAAAGAATTCGATGTCATCGTCGTCGGCGGTGGCCATGCCGGCACTGAAGCTGCACTCGCCGCGGCCCGTATGGGCTGCCAGACGCTGCTGCTGACTCACAACATCGAGACGCTGGGCCAGATGAGCTGCAACCCGTCCATCGGGGGCATCGGCAAGGGGCACCTGGTCAAGGAAGTGGACGCCATGGGCGGTGCCATGGCCGCAGCCACGGACGAGTCCGGCATCCAGTTCCGCATCCTCAACTCCAGCAAGGGCCCGGCGGTACGCGCCACGCGCGCCCAGGCGGACCGCGTGCTGTACCGCAAGGCGATCCGTACGAGGCTGGAGAACCAGCCGAACCTGATGCTGTTCCAGCAGGCCGTGGACGACCTGATGGTGGAGGGCGACCGCGTAGTCGGCGCTATGACGCAGGTCGGCATCGCCTTCCGCGCCCGCGCGGTGGTGCTGACCGCCGGCACCTTCCTGGACGGCAAGATCCACGTCGGGCTGGACAACTACACCGGCGGCCGCGCCGGCGACCCGGCAGCGGTGTCGCTGTCGGCGCGCCTGAAGGACCTGAAGCTGCCGCAAGGCCGCCTGAAGACAGGCACGCCGCCGCGTATTGACGGCCGCACCATCGATTTCTCGGTGATGGAAGAGCAGCCTGGCGACCTGGATCCGGTACCGGTGTTCTCCTTTCTGGGCCGTCCGGAGCAGCACCCGCAACAGCTGCCATGCTGGATCACCCATACCAACAGCCGTACCCACGACATCATCCGTGGCGGGCTGGACCGCTCGCCGATGTACACCGGCGTGATCGAAGGGGTAGGGCCGCGCTACTGCCCGAGCATCGAGGACAAGATCCATCGCTTTGCCAGCAAGGAAAGCCACCAGATCTTCCTGGAACCCGAAGGCCTGACCACCAACGAGTTCTACCCCAACGGGATTTCGACCAGCCTGCCGTTCGACGTGCAGCTGGAACTGGTGCACTCGATCCGCGGCATGGAGAACGCGCATATCCTGCGCCCCGGCTATGCGATCGAGTATGACTACTTCGATCCGCGCGGGCTGAAGGCATCGCTGGAGAGCAAGGCGATCCGCGGCCTGTTCTTTGCGGGGCAGATCAATGGCACCACCGGCTATGAAGAAGCCGCCGCGCAGGGCCTGCTGGCCGGCATCAACGCTGGCTGCTATGTGCGCGAACGCGATGCGTGGACGCCGCGCCGTGATCAGGCCTACCTGGGCGTGCTGGTCGACGACCTGATTACCCGCGGTGTGACCGAGCCGTATCGCATGTTCACCAGCCGCGCGGAATTCCGCCTGAGCCTGCGAGAAGACAATGCCGATATGCGCCTGACTGAGGTCGGCCGTGAACTGGGCGTGGTCGACGATGCGCGCTGGGATGCCTTCAACCGCAAGCGCGACGCTGTTTCACGTGAAACAGAGCGCCTGAAGAGCACATGGGTCAACCCGGCCATGCTGCCGGCCGAAGATGCCATGCCGCTGCTGGGCAAGCCGATCGAGCGCGAGTACAGCCTGGCCGACCTGCTGCGCCGGCCCGAAGTCCGCTATGAAGCACTGATGGCGCTGCAGGGCGGCCGCCATGCCCCGGAAACGCCGCTGGACGCCGAGCCGATGCTGGCGGAGCAGATCCGCGAGCAGATCGAGATCGGCATCAAGTACCACGGCTATATCGCCCGCCAGGCGGCCGAGGTCGACAAGCTGGAAGCCAATGAGTCGACCCGCCTGCCGGAAGGGCTGGACTACACCGAAGTGCGTGGCCTGGGCTTCGAGGTCAGTCAGAAGCTGAACCAGCATCGTCCGGAAACGCTGGGCCAGGCCTCGCGCATTTCCGGCGTGACGCCGGCCGCGATCTCGCTGCTGCTGGTGCACCTGAAGAAGAAGGGGCTGGGGCGCATGCGCGCTGAGTCGAGCGCACCTTCCGGCAACTCCGAAGAGGCCGCCTGAGTGCCCGGTCCGCGACACACCATGACCGACGACGCCTCGCAGCGTCGTCGCCTTGAAGCCGGCCTGGCCGAGATCGGGCTGACACTGGCGCCGGCCCAGATCGACACCTTGTTTGCCTACCTGGCGCTGCTGCGCAAGTGGAACGGCGTCTACAACCTGACCGCAATCCGCCACCCCGATGAGATGCTTACGCATCACATGCTGGACTCGCTTGCCGCCGTGCCGGCACTGGCCGAAGCCGCACGCGCCGCAGAGGTAGGCACGCCGGCGCGGGGCAGGGTATTGGACGTGGGCTCGGGCGGCGGCATGCCCGGCCTGCCGCTGGCCATCGCCTGTCCCGACGTGTCGGTGCTGATGGTGGACATCGTGCAGAAGAAGACCGCCTTCCTGACCCAGTGCCGTGCGCAACTCGGGCTTTCCAATGCCGCGGCGCATTGGGGGCCGGTAGAGAAGCTGGACGATGACGATGGCTTTGCCGTGATCACCTCGCGCGCGTTTGCCGAGCTGACTGACTTCGTGAACCTGTCGGGCCAGCTCCTCGCACCGCACGGCAAGCTGATCGCCATGAAGGGTGTTTATCCACAGGCCGAGCTGGACCGCATGGAAGCTGCCGGGCTGATGGCGCAATGGCAGGTCGATGCGGTGTCCCGCATCACTGTGCCCGGGCTGGATGCCGAGCGCCACCTGGTGGTGCTGTCGCGGCGCGCAAGCGCCAACGCATGACGTACGCCGTGGCGCTGCGTGCAGCGCCACGAACTGCCAGCCCCGCGCTGGCCGGATGAATTGAAGCAGGAGCCTCAGTAGCTTATGGCCAAGGTATTCGTGATCGCAAACCAGAAGGGCGGGGTAGGCAAGACCACCACCACGGTGAACCTCGCCGCCGGCCTGGCCGCGCAGGACCAGCGCGTGCTGCTGGTCGACCTGGACCCGCAGGGCAATGCCTCGATGGGTTCGGGCATCGACAAACAGGCGCTGGAGCACAGCGTGTACCAGGTGCTGGTGGGCCTGGCCAGCATCAAGCAGGCGCGCCAGCGTTCCGAGACCGGCAGGTACGACGTGCTGCCCGCCAACCGCGAACTGGCCGGCGCGGAAGTGGAGCTGGTCGAGCTGGACCAGCGCGAGCGCCGCCTCAGGCAGGCTATCGAAGAGGTCAATGACGAATATGACTTCGTGCTGATCGACTGCCCGCCGTCGCTGTCGCTGCTGACGCTGAACGGCCTGTGCGCCGCGCACGGCGTGATCGTGCCGATGCAGTGCGAGTACTTCGCGCTGGAAGGGCTGTCGGACCTGGTCAACACCATCAAGCAGGTGCACGCCAACCTGAACCGCGACCTGCAGGTGATTGGCCTGCTGCGCGTCATGTTCGATCCGCGCGTCACGCTGCAGCAGCAGGTGTCGGCGCAGCTGGAATCGCACTTCGGTGAAAAGGTCTTCAAGACCCTGATTCCGCGCAATGTGCGCCTGGCCGAGGCGCCGTCCTATGGCATGCCGGGCGTGGCGTTCGATCCGTCATCGAAGGGCGCAAAAGCGTACCTGGATTTCGGCGCCGAGATGATCGCGCGCGTCAGGCAGCTGGGCTGAAGGAGAGGGCAAGCATGAGCACTGCAAAGAAAAAGGGCCTGGGCCGCGGCCTCGAAGCGTTGCTGGGCGGGCCGGCCGAAGTCGTTGAATCGGTGAAGCAGGAGGGTGCACCCACGGTGCTGCGCCTGAGCCAGCTGCAGCCGGGCAAGTACCAGCCGCGCACGCGCATGGATGAAGGCGCGCTGCAGGAGCTGGCCGCCAGCATCCGCGCGCAGGGCCTGATGCAGCCGATCCTGGTGCGCCGCGTGGCCGAGCCGGACCGCTATGAAATCATCGCGGGCGAGCGGCGCTTCCGCGCGTCCAAGCTCGCCGGCCTGGACAAGGTGCCGGTGCTGGTGAAGGACGTGGCCGATGAAGCCGCGGCCGCGATGGCGCTGATCGAGAACATCCAGCGCGAAGACCTGAACCCGCTGGAAGAAGCGCAGGGCATCATGCGCCTGATCCGCGAGTTCAGTTTCACGCATGAGCAGGCGGCCGAGTCGGTCGGCCGTTCGCGCAGCGCGGTGTCGAACCTGCTGCGCCTGCTGAACCTGGCCGCGCCGGTGCAGACCATGCTGATGGCGGGCGACCTCGACATGGGCCACGCGCGCGCGCTGCTGGCGGTGGACGGCGCCAACCAGATCACGCTGGCCAACCAGATCGTGAACAAGCGGCTGTCGGTGCGCGAGACCGAGAAGCTGGTGGCGTCCACGCTCAAGCCGTTCGACCTGAAGTCGCTCAAGCAGAAGGGCGCCAACAACGTGCGCGACGTGGCACGGCTGGAAGAAGAATTGTCCGATGCGCTGGGCCTGGCGGTACAGATCAAGCTGGGCGCGCGCGGCAAGGGCCAGCTCACCATCCACTTCAGCGACAACGACGCGCTGGAAGGCGTGCTCGTGCGCCTGCGCGAATCCACTGAAAAGCAGAAGGTTGCCTGAGGCAAGATGCGAAGGCGCACGTAACTTCGCGTGCGCAATTCGGTGCGATTAACGGACATTGCGGCGATGACTGTTGCGTGTACGCTGCAGTGGTCGTTCCAAGGGCAGGTATACGTACGGCGTGCCCGGTAATCCCTCATCATGCGCAGGGTTCGCTGCGCAATCCAATTACGTCAAACATCATTGCTGCGCAATTTTTGCGCGGCCATCATGCCATCGTGATGGCAACCGTTGTGCACAACGCACTGCAAGGTAAATGTAAGCGGATTGACGCGAATCAGTAGTTCCCCTTAAAATCGTGCGGTTTGAATTCTGGTCGGGCCGAAAAGTTCCGGCCTGGAATGAGGCAGGCAGGTAGTGGTTCAAGACCGTCAGCAGCGAGGCGCCGGGTCCCGTCAGGAAGATGACTGGGGCGACTGGAAAGAAGGCGCAGAACGTGAGGAAGAGGCTGTCGATCCGCTGTCGCATGCCGAGGCGGTGACGCTGTTTGGCGAGCGTGCGTTGCGCCCTTCGCGCATGACCCCGGGCAAGGTTGTCCTGGCGCAGGTGGTGGTTTCCCTGCTGTCGGCACTGTGCTGGGCGCTGTTCGCGAAAGAGGCGGGGCCGTATGGGTGGTCGGCGCTGTTCGGCGGCATGGTGTGCTTCGTGCCGAGCGGATTCTTTGCCTTGCGCCTGTGGCTGGCGCGCGACCGGGCGTCGGTCGGCGGGCTGGTGCTGGGTGAGGCGATCAAGGTCTTCGGCACCGTGGCACTGCTGGTGCTGGTCGTGGTGCTGTACCGGGATCTGCGCTGGGTGCCGATGCTGGTCACGTTCCTGCTGGCGCTAAAGACATATTGGGTGGTGGCCCTGGCGATGCGCTAGGCCAGCCGCTCGAAAACGGTGCTTCACCCGGAGGTGGGGCACCGAAACGGAATATCAAGAGTTTTCCGTGACGGTTTCACCGCGGGTTTCATCGCAGTGACACCGGACACGGCCAAGGTTGGACCCCGCTTGCATCGCGGTGACCGGCGAATCCGCCGAAGGCAATGCAAGACGCGTACCGGGCGTTTGCCAGACAGTGGCGGCGCGCGGCCTGAAGATTTCGCAATATACCGTTCGTATCGACATGTCTGATGCTACCCAAGGCGCCGAACACGCGCTGACACCCTCCGGCTATATCGCCGAACACTTGCAGAACTTGAACTCGGTCGGCGGCAAGCAAGCGTCGGTGGTCGATTTCTCCGTGCTCAACTACGACACGGTGTTCTGGTCCGTGCTGTGCGGCGCCATCGCCGTGCTGTTCCTGTATGTCGCCGCGCGCCGCGTCACCGCCGGCGTGCCGGGCCGCTTCCAGGCCTTCGTCGAGATGATCGTCGAGATGGTCGACGACCAGGCCAAGGGCATCATCCACGGCGACCGTTCGTGGATTGCGCCGCTGGCGCTGATGGTGTTCTGCTGGATCACCATGATGAACGCGATCGACCTGATTCCGGTCGACTGGGTCACCGGCCTGAACAGCCTGCTCGGCGTCTTCCACATTCACCTTCCCCACCACCGCGCAGTGGCCACGGCCGACCTGAACGGCACGCTGGGCATGTCGTGCTCGGTGCTGGTCCTGATGATCTACTACAGCTTCAAGATCAAGGGTACGGGCGGCTTCATGCACGAACTGTTCTCGGCCCCGTTCGGCGCCAAGTGGTACCTGGCCCCGTTCAACCTGGTCCTGAACCTGATTGAATTCCTGGCCAAGGCCGTTTCGCTCGGCATGCGGTTGTTCGGCAACATGTACGCCGGCGAACTCGTGTTCCTGCTGATCGCGCTGCTGGGTTCCATCTGGACGTTCAGCGCCGACCTGTCCGCGCTGGGCTTTGTCGGCCACGTGGTGGCCGGCACGGTATGGGCGATCTTCCACATTCTGATCGTCCTGCTCCAGGCCTTCATTTTCATGATGCTGACGCTGGTGTATATCGGCCAGGCTCACGATCACCACTGATTTCCGGTTTTTGGTTTTTTGGTTTTTTGGTTCTAAGTCTCTCTAAATTAAAGGAGTCATCATGCAAGCATTTCTCGCCAACATCCAGGGTCTGACCGCCATCGGTATCGGCATCATCATCGGCCTGGGCGCTATCGGCGCCTGCCTGGGTATCGCCCTGATGGGTGGCAAGTACATCGAAGCCTGCGCACGTCAGCCTGAGCTGATGAACCCGCTGCAAACCAAGATGTTCCTGCTGGCTGGCCTGATCGACGCTGCATTCCTGATCGGCGTGGGTGTTGCAATGCTGTTCGCCTTCGCCAACCCGCTGCTGGCTGTCATCAAGTAATTCTTTTCGGTCTGCATGATGCTGACGGGCGGCGCGGGCCACTAGCCTGGCCGCCCTTGCGCATTTATCTGTAGTTTGATTACCGAAAGGAACACACCATGAATCTGAACGCAACGTTTTTTGCGCAGATGGTCGTGTTCTTCATCCTGTGGTGGGTTGTTGCCAAATTCATTTGGCCGCCGCTGGTGAAGGCGCTCGACGAACGCGCAAAGAAGATCGCCGATGGCCTCGCCGCTGCCGAGAAGGGCAAGGCCGAGCTCGAACTCGCCAACAAGCGTGTGGACCAGGCTATGGCCGAAGCCCGCACCGAGGGTGCACAACGCGTCGCTGACGCCGAGAAGCGCGCCCAGCTGACGGCGGACGAGATCAAGCAAAACGCCCAGGCAGAAGCCGCACGCATCATTGCCCAGGCCAAGGCCGAAGCAGACCAGCAGGTTACCCGTGCACGCGAAGAACTGCGTGACCAGGTTGCCGTGCTGGCCGTCAAGGGTGCCGAGCAGATCCTCAAGCGTGAAGTGAACGCGCAGGTCCACACCGACCTGCTCAATCAACTCAAGGCTGAGCTCTAATCATGGCTGAAACCGCAACCATTGCCCGTCCCTACGCTGAGGCGCTGTTCCGCGTCGCCAGCGAATCGAGCGCAGGCAATCTGGGTGCATGGTCCGAGCTGGTGTCGGAGATGGGGCAGGTTGCTGCCAATCCCGACATGAAGGCGGTAGCCGGCGATCCGAACGTTCCCGGCGAGAAGCTGGCCGAACTGTTCCTGTCGGTGCTGAAGTCCCCGCTGAATGACGAGGCTCGCCGCTTCGTCAAGCTGCTGGTGGATAACGGCCGCCTGACGGTGATGCCGGAAATCGCCGAGCAGTTCCATGTGCTCAAGAACGCCCGCGAAGGGTCGTCGGATGTCGAGATCACCAGCGCATTCCCGCTGGAAGGTTCGCAGTTGAACGACCTGGTCGCTGCACTCGAACGCAAGTTCGGCCGCAAGCTGTACGCGAAGGTGGCGGTGGACCCGTCCCTGATCGGCGGCGTGAGCGTCAAGGTCGGCGACGAAGTGCTCGACACCTCCGTGCGTACGCGCCTGGCTGCCATGCAAGCCACGCTGACCGCCTGACCGCACCGGCCGACGGATTGAAGAATTAGGAGCATTGTGATGCAACTGAACCCCTCAGAAATCAGCGAGCTGATCAAGACCCGCATCTCGGGCCTTGGCGCTGAAGCTGAAGTGCGCAACACCGGCACGGTGATTTCCGTGACCGATGGCATCTGCCGCGTGCACGGCCTGTCCGGCGTGATGCAGGGCGAGATGCTGGAATTCCCCGGCAACACCTTCGGCCTCGCGCTGAACCTCGAGCGCGACTCGGTCGGCGCCGTGGTGCTGGGTGACTACGAACACATTTCCGAAGGCGACACGGTCAAGTGCACCGGCCGCATTCTGGAAGTGCCGGTGGGCAAGGAACTGCTGGGCCGCGTGGTCAACACGCTGGGCCAGCCGATCGACGGCAAGGGCCCGATCAACGCCAAGGAAACGGACGTGATCGAGAAGGTCGCCCCGGGCGTGATCGCGCGTCAGTCGGTGAGCCAGCCGGTGCAGACCGGCCTGAAGTCGATCGACTCGATGGTGCCGATCGGCCGTGGCCAGCGTGAGCTGATCATTGGCGACCGCCAGACCGGCAAGACCGCCGTGGCTGTCGACGCGATCATCAACCAGAAGGGCAAGGGCATGTACTGCGTGTACGTCGCCATTGGCCAGAAGGCTTCGACGATCGCCAACGTGGTGCGCAAGCTGGAAGAGCACGGCGCGATGGAATACACCGTCGTCGTGGCCGCCGCCGCTTCGGACTCGGCCGCCATGCAGTACCTGGCTGCCTACGCCGGCTGCACCATGGGCGAGTACTTCCGCGACCGCGGCGAAGACGCGCTGATCGTCTATGACGACCTGACCAAGCAAGCCTGGGCCTATCGCCAGGTGTCGCTGCTGCTGCGCCGCCCGCCGGGCCGTGAAGCGTACCCGGGCGACGTGTTCTACCTGCACTCGCGCCTGCTGGAGCGTGCCGCGCGCGTGAACGCCGAGTACGTCGAGAAGTTCACCAACGGCGCCGTCAAGGGCAAGACCGGTTCGCTGACCGCGCTGCCGGTGATCGAAACGCAGGCCGGCGACGTGTCCGCGTTCGTGCCGACCAACGTGATTTCGATTACCGACGGCCAGATCTTCCTGGAAACCGACCTGTTCAACGCCGGTGTCCGTCCCGCCATCAATGCCGGTATTTCGGTGTCGCGCGTGGGTGGTGCTGCCCAGACCAAGGTGGTGAAGAACCTGGCCGGTGGTATCCGTACCGACCTCGCCCAGTACCGTGAACTGGCTGCTTTCGCGCAGTTCGCTTCGGACCTGGACGATGCCACCCGCAAGCAGCTGGAGCGCGGCCGCCGCGTGACCGAGCTGCTGAAGCAGCCGCAATACCAGCCGCAGCAGGTGTGGCAGCTGGCCGCGTCGCTGTTCGCCGCCAACAACGGCTTCCTCGACAACGTGGAAGTGAAGGACATTCTGCCGTTCGAGAAGGGCCTGCACGACCATCTGAAGACCAAGTACGCCGACCTCATCAACCGTATCGAAGAGACCAAGCAGCTCTCGAAGGAAGATGAACCCGCCCTGCGTGCCGCGATCGAGGATTTCAAGAAGTCCGCCGCGTTCTAACCGCGCAATTCTCCGATACCGCCGCCGCGCCTGGCTAACGCCGGCGCGGCGCTGGTTCGGACGGAGAGGAAAGTATGGCCGGAACGAAAGAGATTCGAACCAAGATTAAGAGCGTGCAGAACACGCGCAAGATCACCAAGGCGATGGAGATGGTCGCCGCATCCAAGATGCGCAAGGCGCAGGAACGGATGCGCAATGCCCGTCCCTATGCCGAGAAAGTGCGTAACATCGCGGCGCACCTGGCTTCGGCCAACCCCGAGTTCAAGCACCCGTTCATGCAGGAGCGCGAAGTCAAGCGCGTCGGCATGATCGTGGTCACGACCGACAAGGGGCTGTGCGGCGGTCTGAACACGAACGTGCTGCGTGCGGTGACCAACGAGCTGAAGAGCCTGCAGGGTCGCGGCGTGGCTGTGCAAGCCACTGCCATCGGCAGCAAGGGCATGCAGTTCCTGAGCCGCATCGGCGCCAAGGTGGCCTCGAATGTGGTGCAGCTCGGCGACACCCCGCACCTGGAAAAGCTGATCGGCGCGATCAAGGTCCAGCTCGATGCATTCACCAATGGTGAAGTCGATGCGGTGTACATCGCGTACACCAAGTTCATCAACACGATGAAGCAGGAACCGATGGTTGAGCAACTGCTGCCGCTCGCCGCCGACAAGCTGTTGCAGACGGAAGAAGAGAAGCGCGCCTACTCGTGGGACTACATCTACGAGCCTGACGCGCAGACCGTGGTGGAAGAGCTGCTGGTTCGCTACGTCGAGGCGCTGGTGTACCAGGCCGTGGCCGAGAACATGGCGTCCGAACAGTCGGCGCGCATGGTGGCTATGAAGGCGGCATCCGACAATGCCAAGAACGTGATCGGCGAACTGCAGCTGGACTACAACAAGACCCGGCAGGCAGCGATCACCAAGGAATTGTCAGAGATCGTCAGCGGTGCGGCAGCGGTCTGAAGCGTTAAGAATTCAAGCTATCGGAGATACGAAATGAGTATCGGAAATATTGTGCAGTGCATCGGCGCCGTGGTGGACATCGAGTTCCCACGCGACGCGATGCCGAGGGTGTACGACGCGCTGGTGCTGGAAGACAGCGGCGAAACGTCGTTCGCCGAAAAGGGCCTGACGTTCGAAGTCCAGCAGCAGCTGGGTGACGGCGTGGTCCGTACCATTGCCCTCGGTTCGTCGGACGGCCTGCGCCGCGGCATGCCGGTGAAGAGCACCGGCGCGCCGATCTCGGTGCCGGTGGGTCAAGGCACGCTGGGCCGCATTATGGATGTCCTGGGTCGCCCCATCGACGAAGCTGGCCCGATCGCTTCCGACGAGCGGCGCGCGATTCATCAGAAGGCGCCGAAGTTCGACGAACTGTCGCCTTCCACCGACCTGCTCGAAACCGGCATCAAGGTGATCGACCTGATTTGCCCGTTCGCCAAGGGCGGCAAGGTGGGTCTGTTTGGTGGCGCAGGCGTGGGCAAGACCGTCAACATGATGGAGCTCATCAACAACATCGCCAAGCAGCACAGCGGTCTGTCGGTGTTCGCCGGCGTGGGCGAGCGTACCCGTGAAGGGAACGACTTCTACCACGAAATGAAGGACTCGAACGTGCTCGACAAGGTGGCCATGGTGTTCGGCCAGATGAACGAGCCGCCGGGCAACCGTCTGCGCGTGGCACTTTCCGGCCTGACCATGGCCGAGAAGTTCCGCGACGAGGGCCGTGACATCCTGTTCTTCGTCGACAACATCTACCGCTACACGCTGGCTGGTACCGAAGTGTCGGCACTGCTGGGCCGTATGCCTTCCGCCGTGGGCTACCAGCCGACGCTGGCTGAAGAAATGGGCAAGCTGCAGGAGCGTATTACGTCGACCAAGACTGGCTCGATTACGTCGATCCAGGCCGTCTACGTGCCTGCGGATGACTTGACCGACCCGTCGCCGGCTACCACCTTCCTGCACCTGGACTCGACCCTGGTGCTGTCGCGTGACATTGCCGCTCTCGGTATCTACCCCGCAGTGGACCCGCTCGACTCGACCTCGCGTCAGATGGACCCGCAAGTGGTTGGCCAGGAGCACTACAACGTTGCGCGCGCCGTACAGCAGACCCTGCAGCGCTACAAGGAACTGCGCGACATCATCGCGATTCTGGGCATGGACGAACTGTCGCCGGAAGACAAGATGGCCGTGAACCGCGCTCGTAAGATCCAGCGTTTCCTGTCGCAGCCGTTCCACGTGGCCGAAGTGTTCACGGGTTCGCCGGGCAAGTACGTGCCGCTGAAGGAAACCATCCGTGGTTTCAAGATGCTGGTGGATGGCGAGTGCGATCACCTGCCCGAGCAGGCGTTCTACATGGTCGGCTCGATCGACGAAGCCTTCGAAAAGGCCAAGAAGCTCCAGTAAGCGGCGTCTTTCGCCTTCATGCGTCGTTGCGGCTGCCTTGCCGTAGTTAATCTACTGTCTGCGGCGGCCGCGCCTGGCACGAAGGCGAAATACTTGCTTCCCGGAAACGGGAAGCCAAAGCTTTCAGGAGAAAGGATCTGATATGGCAACCATTCTTGTAGACGTCGTCAGCGCGGAAACGTCGATCTTCTCCGGCCAGGCGAAGTTCGTGGCGCTGCCGGGCGAGTCGGGTGAACTGGGCATTCTGCCGGGTCACACGCCGCTGATCACGCGCATCCAGCCGGGTGCGGTGCGGATCGAGAAGGAAGACGGCAGCGAAGAGTTCGTGTTCGTTGCCGGCGGCATTCTCGAAGTCCAGCCCAAGCACGTCACCGTGCTGGCCGACACCGCTATCCGCGGTGGCGACCTGGACGAAGCCAAGGCGCGGGAAGCCAAGCGTGCTGCCGAAGAGCTGATGCAGAACCAGAGCAGCGATCTGGATCTGGCGCGCGCTCAGAGTGAGCTCGCCGTGGCGGCTGCCCAACTGGCTGCCATCGCCCGCCTGCGTCGTAAGAAGTAAGCAATTAGTCGGTTGTCGCGCTGTTGTTTTTCTGGCGCGACAATGAAAAAAGGCAGCCGATGGCTGCCTTTTTTTTGGGCGTGGCGATATGCTTTTGTCCTGCCTGGACAAAAAAAAGCGCGCGGGCCGGGGAGGCTCCGCGCGGACGGGAAAATCCCTTCGAGGGGTCAATTCGAAGGAACGGGTTCGGTCCAGGCCGACAATCAAGGCGCAACGGATATCCAATATCCGACCAGAGGCCGCAAAGGCCACGCGCTGCAACGGTCTACCTGGTGCTCCGGTCCAGCGGCGATCTGCTGGATCGGAAAATCGGTTACTGCTTCAAAAAGGCTTTCTTCACCACACCCCTTTAAGTCTGAACAGCCTTATTCACTGGGGCGGCACACGCCGCGGACAGCGGGTGTGTCAATGCATTGTGGGGGAAACTCCCCGGCATGGCAGTAACAAAATGTATCGTTTTGCAAGAAGTTGAAAGCCCGAGGTGCCAGGATCTGGCGTGTTCGGCATATTTTCACGCGTTCACGTCACGTTAACCGCAGAAAGGTGTCGTTGCATTATCTTTAATGACGCGATTTACGTGTTCGCTCCCCCACCAATCTCTGCGTGACAATTCCGGTTACGATTCAGGACGCCTGAGGCCTTCGCGTTGTTTTTGCATGTCCGCGGGCCCGCCCTTGTCCACCCGGAGACGCGATGCGCCCTGAGATGCAGCAAGCCATACAAGCCATGCTGGCGATGAAGACCGTGGCCGTGGTCGGCCTGTCCGACCGCCCGGAGCGTCCCAGCCATGAGGTAGCGGAATTCCTGCAGGACCACGGCTTCCGGATCGTGCCGGTCAATCCGCGTCATGCCGGCGAACGCATTTTGGGCGAGACCTGCCACGCCACGCTGCGCGAAGCCGCCGACGCTGCCGCGGCAGCAGGCAGCCCCATCGCGTGGGTCGACATCTTCCGCCGTGCCGAGGAAACGCCCGGCGTGGTCGATGAGGCCATCGCCGTTGGCGCACAGGGTGTCTGGCTGCAGTTGGGCATCGTCAACGACCAGGCAGTGCGCCGCGCTTCCGATGCCGGCCTGCTGGCGGTGCAGGATTGCTGCAGCAAGGTCGAGCTGACGCACCAGCTCGGGCTGGACTGATTCCCGTCAGGCACCGCTTCTACTTTCCGCTTTCCCTTCAGCCGCCAACCATGGCCATCGATCCGCAACTGCTTGCCTATTACCGCCGCCTGGCGGAGCGTTACGCCAATGCGCCCGCGCCGGCCGACATTCCCGCGCAGCGGGCCCGTTTCGCCGAGATCGCGGCGGCGTCGCTGTTGCCGGATCCGCCAGGCATCACGGTGCAGGACCTGGAGCTTGCGCTCGCTGGCCGCACGCTGGGCGCCAGGCTGTTCCGCCCGGCCGGCAAGACCGCGCCGCGGCTGGTGGTCTACTTCCACGGTGGCGGCTGGGTGATCGGCTCGGCGCAGACGCACCATACGGTTGCCGCCTTGCTGGCGGCCGACACGGGCTGCGCGGTGGCCAGCGTCGACTACCGCCTCGCCCCCGAGCACGCGTTCCCTGCTCCCTGCGACGATGCTGCCGAGGCCGTGCAGTGGTTCACCGCTCAACGCCAGGCACTCGGGCTGGCGACCGACTTCCTGGCCGTGGCGGGTGACAGCGCCGGCGGCCACCTGGCGGCGCAGGCAGCGCAGCAACTCAACAGCGGCGGCGCGGCGCGGGTCGATGCGCAGCTGCTGATCTATCCCGTGACGGCGCCGGTGCTCAGCACCGAAAGCTACCGCGCCTTTGCCGACGGTCCTGGCCTGACGCGTGACGAGATGGCCTGGTTCTGGGCCCAGTTCATCGGCGCCGAGGCCCTGGCGCAGGGCGCCGCCCATCCCGACCCCCGTGTGCACCTGATGGCCGCGCCGCCGGTGCGCCCGCCTGCCACCGTGCTGATGGTGGCCGCGCATGATGTGCTGCGCGACGACGGCTTGGCCTATGCCGACTTCCTGGTGCGCCACGACGCCCCGGTGATTACCATCGAGGCCGGCGGCATGACCCACGGTTTCGCGCGGCTGCAGCCCGATGCCGAACGCGCGCGCGAATGGATGCGGCGTGCCGCAGCGGCCTTCGCCGGGATGATCGACGACGTCTGAGCGGCATCCGCCCGCAGCCATCCCTTAGAATGGCGGTCTTACGAGGATGACCATGACCGCACTGCAGAACGATACCTTCCTGCGCGCGCTGCGCCGCCAGCCGACCGAATACACGCCGCTATGGCTGATGCGCCAGGCGGGCCGCTACCTGCCCGAGTACAACGCCACGCGGGCCCGCGCCGGCAGCTTTCTCGGGCTGGCCAAGAACCCGGCCTACGCCACGGAAGTGACACTGCAGCCGCTGGACCGCTATCCCCTGGACGCGGCGATTCTCTTTTCCGACATCCTGACCGTGCCCGACGCGATGGGCCTGGGCCTGTCGTTCGCGCAGGGCGAGGGCCCGCGCTTTGCGCATCCGCTGCGCACCGAAGCCGACGTGCTGAAACTGGCGGTGCCGGACATGGCGTCGCTGCAGTACGTCTTTGACGCGGTGAGCGAGATCCGCCGCGCACTGGTCCAGGACGGCCGCCAGCGCGTGCCGCTGATCGGCTTTTCCGGCAGCCCCTGGACGCTGGCGTGCTACATGGTTGAAGGTGGCGGCTCGGACGACTTCCGCACGGTCAAGGCGATGATGTACGGCCGCCCGGACCTGATGCACCGCATTCTCGAGATCAACGCCCAGGCGGTGACGGCATACCTGAATGCCCAGATCGAAGCCGGCGCACAGGCCGTGATGATTTTCGACACCTGGGGCGGGGCGCTCGCCGATGGCATGTACCAGGCGTTCTCGCTGGCCTATATGCGCCGGGTGCTGGCCGGCCTGAAGCGCGAACACGATGGGCAGCAGGTGCCCGCGATCGTCTTTACCAAGGGCGGCGGCCTGTGGCTCGAGGCGCTGGCTGACACCGGCGCCGACGCGATCGGGCTGGACTGGACCGTCAACCTGGCCGAAGCGCGCCGGCGCACCGGCGGGCGCGTGGCGCTGCAGGGCAATATCGACCCGACCGTGCTGTTCGCCCCCGAGGCCGCGATCCGCGAGCAGGTGCGCGGCGTGTTGGACAGCTATGCCGCCGCCGGGGGCAGTGATGGTCACGTATTCAACCTGGGCCACGGCATTTCGCAGTTCACGCCGCCGGAGAACGTCTCGGTGCTGGTGGATGAAGTGCATCGCCACAGCCGCAAGCTGCGCGCTGAGCAGAAGTGACGGTGACAGTATGCGGTCGGCCTGGCTGCTGCTGCGGCGCCCCGCGCTGCAGCGCGCCGGCGCGCCAGCGTACCCAGTGCTGCGGGAGCCGCGCCGCCGGACCCTGTCAAGTTAACTTTTTCGCCAGCATTCGCCAAAAAGGTGCTCGGCCTTGATTGGCGGCACTTGACTTATGCACACCGATAGGTTTGCCGCAGTGCGGGACAGGGTTATTCCCTAACCTATCCGGGGGATGTTTGCAAGCCTTTGATTTTTAAGGCTTTGGAAGAATTGCAAAGGAAGGCCCGATGCCGGTGGATCCCTTGTTTCTCGGGGCTTTCCGGTCAGCCAGTGCGACTTTTCAACAAAGTTATCCACAGGGGCGGTGGAATAAGTGGAAAACCAGTCATCTATCATCGACTTAGGGCCACATTTGAAGTTTTACTTTAAGTTGATGTTGCGCCGCACACTAGATTTACACCCTCATTACGCCTGCCGCCCGTTGCACAAAGGTTGCGCAAAGGCGGTGCACCAGGAAGGGCCGCATGGCGCCAATTAGCGGCGCGCTCCCACTGATCGAGGGCAGCACGGCGGAGGGCGCCGTGATGCCGTCCGCCGCCGCCCAGCCGGTCATCCGGGTCGCGCTGGACACCCCCGCCGACGACTGCTTCGACTATCTCGCCACGCCCGAGGTCGCCCCGGGTGACCTGGTGGTGGTGCCGTTCGGCCGCCGCAGCATGGTCGGCGTGGCGGTGGCGTACGCCAACCACTCCGATGTGCCCGCCGACCGGCTGCGCCCGGTGGCGCGGCGCCTGGACTGGATGGCGCCGCTGCAGCCCGACTGGATCGAGCTGGCCGCCTTTGCCGCGCGCTACTACCAGCGCCGCCTGGGCGAAGTGATGCTGCCGGCCTTGCCGCCGGCCTTGCGTGAGGCCGAGAGCTGGTCAGGCCTGGCCCAGCGTGCCCGCACCGACGAATACCGCCTGTTGCCTGGGCATGCAGAGGCCTTGCTGGCTGCCGTGCCGCCACGCGCACGCAGCGTGCGCGCCCTGGCGCAGGCGCTGGCCGAGCGCGCCGCCGCGGCCGAGCCGCTGACGCTGGCCGACGCCCGCGTGCTGTGCGCAGCGGCACCGGCGCGGCTGGCCGAATGGCAGGCCGCCGGCTGGGTCGACGCCAGCCGCACCGCGCGCACCCTGCTGCCGACAGGCCCCGCCCAGCCGCCATCGGCCGCGCCGCCGCTGCACGACGAGCAGCGCGCCGCGGTGCAGGCCATTGCCGAGGCCGAAGGCTTTGCGCCGTTCCTGCTGCACGGGGTGACCGGCAGCGGCAAGACCGAGGTCTACCTGCATGCGATGCAGGCGGTGCTCGAACGCGACACCCAGGCCCAGGTGCTGATGCTGGTGCCCGAAATCAACCTGACCCCGCAGTTGCAGGCTCGCATCGCGGCGCGCTTCCCGCACCTGCCGCTGGCGGTGCTGCACAGCGGCCTGGCCGACCAGGAGCGCAGCCTGCAGTGGCTGGCCGCCCACTGCGGCGAGGCCCGCATCGTGCTGGGCACGCGCATGGCGGTGATGGCGTCGCTGCCGGCGCTGGCGCTGATCGTGGTCGACGAGGAACACGACACCTCCTACAAGCAGCAGGAAGGGCTGCGCTACTCCGCGCGCGACCTGGCGGTGTGGCGCGCCAAGCAGCGCGGCATTGCCGTGGTGCTGGGTTCGGCCACGCCGTCGATGGAGACCTGGTGGCGGGCCGGGCAGGGCACTTACCGCAAGCTGGTGCTGCGCGAGCGCGCCCAGGCCGAAGCGACCCTGCCGACGGTGCGCCTGGTCGACCTGAACCACGAGCGCCAGCGCCAGCGCACGCTGTTCGAAGGCTTGTCGGTGCCGCTGCTGGAAGCCATCGACGCGCGCCTGGCGCGCGGCGAGCAGAGCCTGCTGTTCCTGAACCGCCGCGGCTACGCGCCGGTGATTGCCTGCGACAGCTGCGGCTGGCTGTCGGGCTGCCCGCGCTGCTCGGCATACCTGGTGCTGCACCGCCCAGAGCGGCGCCTGCGCTGCCACCACTGTGGCCTGGAGGCGCCGGTGCCGCATCACTGCCCGGACTGCGGCAATGTCGACATCGCGCCGCTGGGGCGCGGTACGCAGCGTATCGAAGAGGCATTGGCGGCGCGCTTCCCGCAGGCCCGCATCGCCCGCATCGACGCAGATTCCACGCGCCGCAAGGGCAGCGCGCAGGCCATGTTCGATGAAGTCCATGCCGGCGAAGTCGACATCCTGGTGGGCACGCAGATGGTGGCCAAGGGGCACGACTTCCAGCGCGTGACCCTGGTCGGCATCGTCCATCCGGACGCGGCCATGTTCAGCCACGACTTCCGCGCCGCCGAGCACCTGTTCGCCTCGCTGATGCAGGTGGCCGGGCGGGCAGGGCGGGCCGGCCTGCCGGGCGAGGTGCTGATCCAGACGCGCTACCCGGACACCCCGGCATTGCAGGCGCTGACGCGCCACGACTATGATGGATTCGCGGCCAGCCAGTTGCGCGAGCGGCGCCAGGCCGGGTTGCCCCCGTTCTGCTACCAGGTGCTGGTGACCGCCGAGCACAGCCAGCTGGAACGGGCGCTGCATTTCCTGGAAGTGGCGCGCCGGCATGCCGATACCTGCGCGCTGGCGGCCGAGGTGCAACTGCACGACCCGGTGCCGATGTCGATGGTGCGCATCTTCAACCGGGAACGTGCGCAGATGCTGGTGGAGGCCACCTCGCGGCCTGTGCTGCAACGCTTTGTGGCTGAGTGGGTACAGACTTTCGCAGATGTAGGGACGGAGGCAAAAGGGGTGCGCTGGCAGCTTGAAATCGATCCGTTGCGGATCTGAGCCGGCCAGCGTGGCAAAAAAAGGTGCAACCTTGGCATTAGGGTTTTCGATAGGGTTGCACTAGGTTGCACCTTGGTGATTTTCGGGAGTAAGATCGCGCCAGCTCACAGGCTGCGGCCGGTCGCGCGCCCGTGCCTGCCGGCATGGACGAGGTAGCACCGGCGGCGGCTCCAGTCTTTCGGAGAATTGCCCGCATGGCCACCACCACTCTCGGCGTCAAGCTCGACGACGCCTCGCGCGACCGCCTCAAGCGCGTTGCCCAATCCATCGACCGCACGCCGCACTGGCTGATCAAGCAGGCCATCTTCACCTACCTCGAGCAGATCGAGCGCGGCCACCTGCCGCACGAGACCGGCGCCGCCGGTAGCGCCGACGCGGATGGCGCCGACGGAGCCGAGCTGGTCCATGGCGATGCGCCGCAGCCGTTCCTGGAGTTCGCCCAAAGCATCCAGCCGCAATCGGTGCTGCGTGCCGCCATTACCTCTGCCTATCGTCGTCCGGAAACCGATTGCGTGCCGGTGCTGCTGGAGCAGGCCCGCCTGCCGCTGCAGCAAGCCGAGGCCGCCATCAAGATGGCCAAGACCCTGGCCACGCGGCTGCGCGAGCAGAAGGTCGGCACCGGTCGCGAGGGCCTGGTGCAGGGCCTGATCCAGGAATTCTCGCTGTCGTCGCAGGAAGGCGTGGCGCTGATGTGCCTGGCCGAGGCCCTGCTGCGCATTCCCGACAAGGCCACCCGCGACGCGCTGATCCGCGACAAGATCAGCGGCGCCAACTGGCAGTCGCACCTGGGCCAGAGCCCGTCGCTGTTCGTCAACGCCGCCACCTGGGGCCTGCTGCTGACCGGCAAGCTGGTCGCCACCCATACCGAATCGGGCCTGACCAAGGCGCTCACGCGCATCATCGGCAAGGGCGGCGAGCCGCTGATCCGTAAGGGCGTGGACATGGCCATGCGCCTGATGGGCGAGCAGTTCGTCACCGGCGAGACCATCTCCGAGGCGCTGGCCAACGCGCGCAAGTACGAGGCCGAAGGCTTCCGCTACTCCTACGACATGCTGGGCGAGGCCGCCATGACCGAGGCCGACGCGCAGCGCTACCTGGCCTCTTACGAGCAGGCCATCCACGCCATCGGCCAGGCCTCGCGCGGGCGCGGCATCTATGAAGGCCCGGGCATCTCGATCAAGCTGTCGGCGCTGCACCCGCGCTACAGCCGCGCGCAGCATGAGCGCGTGGTGGGCGAGCTGTACGAGCGCCTGAAGTCGCTGACGCTGCTGGCGCGCCAGTACGACATCGGCATTAATATCGACGCCGAGGAAGCAGACCGCCTCGAGATCTCGCTGGACCTGCTGGAACGCCTGTGCTTCGAGCCCGAGCTGGCCGGCTGGAACGGCATCGGCTTCGTGGTGCAGGGCTACCAGAAGCGCTGCCCGTTCGTGATCGACTACCTGATCGACCTGGCCCGCCGCAGCCGCCACCGCCTGATGATCCGCCTGGTCAAGGGCGCGTACTGGGACAGCGAGATCAAGCGCGGCCAGGTCGACGGCCTGGAGGGATACCCGGTCTACACGCGCAAGGTCTACACCGACGTGTCGTACATCGCCTGCGCGCGCAAGCTGCTGTCGGTGCCGGACGCGATCTACCCGCAGTTCGCCACGCACAATGCGCATACGCTGTCGGCCATCTACCAGATCGCCGGCCATAGCTACTACCCCGGCCAGTATGAGTTCCAGTGCCTGCACGGCATGGGCGAGCCGCTGTACGACCAGGTGGTTGGCGCCACCGCGGACGGCAAGTTCAACCGCCCGTGCCGCATCTACGCGCCGGTCGGCACGCATGAGACGCTGCTGGCGTACCTGGTGCGCCGCCTGCTGGAGAACGGCGCCAATACCTCGTTCGTGAACCGCATCGCCGACGACACCATCTCGCTGGACGAGCTGGTGGCCGACCCGGTCGCCGTGGTCGAGGCGATGCACCGCGACGAAGGCGTGCTGGGCCTGCCGCACCCGCGCATCCCGTCGCCGCGCACGCTGTACGGCAAGAGCCGTCCCAACTCGGCCGGCATCGATCTCGCGAATGAGCACCGGCTGGCCTCGCTGTCGTCGGCGCTGCTCGCCGGCACCAGCGAACGCGCCGTGGCCGAGCCGCTGCTGGGCGCCGAGGTGCCGCGCGCTGCCGACGCCATCACCGCGCCGGTGCTGAACCCGGCGGACCACCGCGACGTGGTCGGCCATGTCACCGAGGCCAGCCAGGCCGACGTCGACGCCGCGCTGCAGGCCGCCGTCAATGCCGCGCCGATCTGGCAGGCGACGCCGCCGGACGTGCGCGCGGCCGCGCTGGAACGCGCCGCCGATCTGATGGAAGCCCAGATGCAGTCGCTGATGGGCATCATCATGCGTGAGGCCGGCAAGACCTTCTCCAATGCCATCGCCGAAGTGCGCGAAGCCGTGGACTTCCTGCGCTACTACGCTGCCGAGGTGCGCCGCAGCTTCGACAATGAGACCCACCGCCCGTTGGGCCCGGTGGTCTGCATCAGCCCGTGGAATTTCCCGCTGGCGATCTTTACCGGCCAGGTGGCCGCGGCGCTGGCCGCCGGCAACCCGGTGCTGGCCAAGCCCGCTGAGCAGACCCCGCTGATCGCCGCCGCCGCGGTGCGCCTGCTGCGCGAAGCCGGCGTGCCGGCCGGCGCGGTGCAGCTGCTGCCGGGCCGCGGCGAGACCGTGGGCGCCGCGCTGGTGGGCGATGCCCGCGTCAAGGGTGTGATGTTCACCGGCTCGACCGAAGTCGCGCGCATCCTGCAACGCAACGTCGCCGGCCGCCTGGACGCCGCCGGCCGCCCGATCCCGCTGATCGCGGAGACCGGCGGGCAGAACGCGATGATCGTCGACTCGTCGGCGCTGGCTGAACAGGTGGTGGGCGATGTCCTCAGCTCCGCTTTCGATTCGGCCGGCCAGCGCTGCTCGGCACTGCGCGTGCTGTGCCTGCAGGAAGACGTGGCCGACCGCGTGCTGGAAATGCTCAAGGGCGCCATGCAGGAACTGAACATGGCCAACCCGGACCGGCTGTCGACCGACGTCGGCCCGGTGATCGACGAAGAAGCGCGCGGCAATATCGTGCGCCATGTCGACGCCATGCGCGCCAAGGGCCGCCGTGTCCACCAGGCCGACCCCAACGCCGCGCAGGGCGCCAGCTGCCGCAACGGCACCTTCGTGCCGCCGACGCTGATTGAACTGGACAGCATCGAGGAACTCAAGCGCGAGGTGTTCGGCCCGGTGCTGCACGTGGTGCGCTTCCCGCGCGCGGCGCTGGACACCATGGTCAGCCAGATCAATGCCACCGGCTACGGCCTGACGCTGGGCATCCATACCCGCATCGACGAGACCATCTCGCACATCGTCAGCCGTGCCCATGTGGGCAACCTGTATGTCAACCGCAATATCGTCGGTGCCGTGGTGGGCGTGCAGCCCTTTGGCGGCGAAGGCCTGTCGGGCACCGGCCCCAAGGCGGGCGGCCCGCTGTACCTGCACCGCCTGCTGTCGGTCTGCCCGCAGGATGCGGTGGTACGCAGCGTGCGCGCGTCGGAAGCAGGCGGCGGCGAGGCGGCCACGCTGCGCGACGAGGCCGCAGCGGCCTTCCAGGCCTGGGCCGCGGCCGAGCTGCCGGCGGTAGCCGCCGCATGCGAGCGCCTGGCCGCGGCATCGCCCTCGGGCCTGACCGTGACGCTGCCCGGCCCCACCGGCGAGCGCAACACCTACACCCTGCTGCCGCGCGAGCGCGTGCTGTGCCTGGCCACGCAAGAGGCCGACCTGGCCCTGCAGCTGGGTGCCGTGCTGACCGTCGGCGCCGACGCCGTATGGCCGGAAAACCCTGTCAGCCGGGGGCTGTTTGCGCGCCTGCCTAAGGGCGTACAATCGCGCGTCCGCATGGTGGCCGACTGGACCGCGGCGGACATCGCTATCGATGCGGTGCTGCACCACGGCGACTCCGACCAGCTGCGCACGGTGTGCGAACAGGTGGCAGTGCGCCCCGGTCCGATCATCGGCGTGCAGGGCCTGGCGCAAGGTGAACCGAATATCGCGCTCGACCGTTTGCTGATCGAGCGCTCGCTCTCGGTCAACACCGCGGCCGCGGGCGGCAATGCCAGTTTGATGACGATCGGCTGAGGCAACCCTCGGACGTCGTCATGTCGAAGCGCGCAGCGGCGGCGGCGATCCCGCCCCGTTGCGCACAGGAAGCAAGACGCGGCACTGCCAGGCCGCGCCAATATAACTGCCGGCAACGGCACCACATCGGCACCATTTGGGACCCAAGGAGATCTGATGAACTCGACATTCCACAAGACGGCAATGACCGTTGCCCTGACCCTGGCTGGCCTGACCGCCGCCTCGGCCGCGTTCGCGCAGGCCCAGGAAATCAAGCTGGGCTTTGCCGGCCCGATGACTGGCGGCCAGGCGCAGTACGGCAAGGACATGCAGAACGGCATCGTCCTCGCGATCGAGGACATGAACGCCACCAAGCCCAAGATCGGCGGCAAGGAAGTCAAGTTCGTGCTGGTCTCCGAAGACGACCAGGCCGATCCGAAGACCGGTTCGGTGGTGGCGCAGAAGCTGGTGGATAACGGCATCCAGGGCATGCTCGGCCACTTCAACTCGGGCACCACCATCCCGGCGTCGATGGTCTATAACCGCGCCGGCATCCCGCAGATCGCCATGGCGACCGCGCCGGAATACACCAAGCAGGGCTTCAAGACCACCTTCCGCATGATGACCTCCGACACCCAGCAGGGTTCGGTGATCGGCGCCTTCGTGGTGAAGAAGCTGGGCGCGAAGAACATCGCTATCGTCGATGACCGCACCGCCTACGGCCAGGGCCTGGCCGACGAGTTCGAGAAGGCCGCCAAGGCCGCCGGCGGCAAGATCGTGCGCCGCGAGTTCACCAACGACAAGGCGGTGGACTTCAAGGCCGTGCTGACCAACATCAAGCGCAGCAACCCGGACATCATCTTCTACGGTGGCGCCGAGACCCAGTCCGCGCCGATGGCCAAGCAGGTCAAGGAACTGGGCATGAAGGCCCCGCTGGTGTCGGGCGAAATGTCCAAGACCGACAACTTCCTGAAGCTCGCCGGCCCGGCTGCAGAAGGCACCGTGGTGTCGCTGGCCGGCCTGCCGCTGGACCAGATGCCTGGCGGCTCCACGTATGAGAAGAAGTACGAGAAGCGCTTCGGCTCGAAGGTGCAGACCTACTCGCCGTACGCCTATGACGGCGCCACCGCGATGATGTCCGCCATGGTCAAGGCCGGGTCGACCGATCCGGTGCGTTACCTGCCGGTGCTGGCCGCTACCAATATGCAGGGCGTGACCACCAAGATGCTGGCGTATGACGCGCGTGGCGACCTGAAGGATGGTGGTATCACTGTCTATAAGGTGGTGGGTGGCAAGTGGACGGTGCTGGAGACGGTTGGCGGGAAGTAAGCTGCTGGCTGTTGTTGCTGGTTATGGGAGACGCCGCCTTTTGGGTGGCGTTTTTCCTTTTGGGGGGGATGGCGCCACGGCGCCAAGCCCCCAAACAATTCCGTATCTCCCCCGTTGGCGCATAATCCCGCACTCGCACATTTTTTCAATCCATAGGAGCAGTACGTGTCCGAGCAGGAAGCCAGCTACGACCACGCCATCGGGCTAGCCAACCAGGGGCGCTTCACCGAAGCCCTGCAGATTGCCGACCAGCTGTCGCAGGCCCGCCCCGAGGTGGTTGATTTCGTCACGCTGCGGGCGCGGCTGCACTTTGACAACGGTGACGCCAACGCCGCGCTGGCGGTGCTGGACGAGGCGCTGGCGCGGCTTGACACGCAGCCGCTGCAGCCGCCGCACCGCTGGGCCTCGCGCGGGGTGATCGCGCACCGCTACGGCGCCATGCTGATGAGCCTGGGCCGCGATGCCGAGGCGCTCCCGTGGCTGCATGAGGCCGCGCAACGCAGCGGCCTGCTGACGGGCGAATGGGCCGCGCATTTCCACGCCGGCCTGGCTGCCCTGCGCATGGGCGACATGGCCGCCGCGGCGCGTTACTGGCATGACCTGATGGTCCGCAATCCCGACCTGGGCGCCGACGACATCGCACCGCTGGTGACGGACTACATCGCCCGGGCCGAGGCCGCCGGCGTGCCGGTGGAGCCGCTGATGCGCGTCTGCCTGGGCCGCGTGGCGCTGGACAACCCGCATCTGCTGGAGCTCGATCCCGCCGCCGGTGACACCGTGGCCGCCGACCAGGCCGCCCGTGTGCTGGCCGAGCACCCTGACCACCCCGAGGCGCGCCGCCTGCGTGCACCGCTGCGCCACGGCGTGGGCGACGTCCAGGGGGCACTGGACGACCTGGCGGTCTACCTGCGCCAGGTACCCGACCCGCAGAGCCAGGTACGCGAACTGGCCTGGCGCCACCAGCTGGCGCAGCGCGCCGACAGCACCCAGCCGGCCGATCGCGAGCCGTGGCTGCGCTTCACGCTGACTGACCAGTCCGACGACGGTGCCGGCTACTACCGCGCCGCCATGGCGCTGGGCGAGTTCATCGACGAGGTGCCGGCCGCCGAGGCCGCGCTGCGGCCGGTGCTGGTGCAGGCCGGCCGTGCCGGCGTGGCGCGCTTCGACCAGTACTTCGCCACCGGCCAGGGCGATGCCGCGGGGCACGGCGGCAATGCCGACCCGCATGTCTATTCGCTGCTGTGCCGGCTGTTGTCGCGCAGCCTGCCGGCCGACGCCGCGCACGTGGACGAGCGCATCGCGCTGCACCAGCAGGGCATGGCCGCCAGCGAGTTCATCGACCACTGGATCGACCTGCTCGACTGCCACGCCGACGCGGGCCAGCACCAGAAGGTGGCCGAGCTGGCCGGCGAGGTGCTCAACCGCTACCCGCTGGAGCGCAATCCGGCCGACGTGACCTGGGCCTTCAGCCGCATGATCGCGGCCTGGAAAGCCATGGGCGGCGCCGAGCCGACCGAGGCCGCGCGCGCCGCGATGATGCATATGGATGCCCGACTGGATGCGCTGCCGGTGGAAGCCCGCAGCGAGGCCGCGCACCCGATGGCGCATGCGCGCGCGCACTTTGCCGCGCTGCTGCAGGCGCAGGTGGCCGGCATGGACGAGCACGACCGCACCGATGCCCTGGCCGAGATCGAGGCCCAGCAGCGCCGCGCGCTGCTGGTGGAGGATGCCTGGCTGTACAACCGCTTCGGCCAGGTCTGGCGCGACGTGGGCGAGCCCGAGCGCGCGCTGCCGCTGTTCGAGCAGGCCGTGGCGCTGACCGAGGGCGATCCGCTGGACCAGGCCGGCCCGCGCGTGCAGCGCGGACTGGTCCACAACGCAGCGCGGCGCCACGATGCCGCGCTGGCCGACTTTGTCGCCGCCTTCGCCGTGCGTGACGACTGGGATGCCGAGGTGTACCTGCGTGCCGTGCAGTCGGCGCTTGGCCTGGACCAGCGTGAAACCGCGCTGGGGTATTTCGAGAAGGCCCGTGCCCGCAGTGCCGCGCAGGGCTCGACGCGCACTTTATATGCACAGGTGGAAGCCGCGCTGAAGGCAACCCGGCCGATGTGGAAAGTCTGGGGCGTCTGAAACGTCGCTCCGGACCCGCGAACGGTCTGACCATGTAAAGGATGTAAAAAACGCCATCTGTAGATGGCGTTTTTTACGCGCAGATGACAGAAGTTGTGCGCGTGTTTTGTGCGGTGTCGGACAATCACTGACATGGATTATGAAGTGCTTACATTACCATGTCGCCATGAATGGACTGAGCCAACTTTTTCCAAGCCTCCCGCTCGCGCCCGGCGGCCTGTTCTGGGTCGGGCTGGCGCTGGTCGGCGCCGGCCTGGCCGGTGAGCTGAGCCGGCGCTGGCTGCGCTGCCCGCGCATCGTCGGGTATGCCGCGGCGGGGCTTTGCGCCGGCATGCTGGGGCGCAGCATCGTCGACGAGAACATGATCAACCAGACCCGTATCCTGATCGATATGGCGCTGGCGCTGGCCTTGTTCGAACTCGGGCATCGCCTCTCGCTGACCTGGCTGCGCGCCAACCGCTGGCTGCTGCTGACCAGTGCCTTTGAAAGCCTGCTGACCTGGGGCCTGGTGGCGGCGGTGCTGCAATGGATTGGCGCCTCGCCCGGCGTGGCGATCCTGGCCGGCGGCATCGCGGTCAGCACCTCGCCCACCATCGTGCTGCAGCTCAAGAATGAGTTGCGCGCCGACGGCCAGGTCACTGAGCGCCTGATGGCGATGGCTGCGCTCAACAGCATCTACGCCGCCGCCATCGTGCAGGTCGCCACCGGCTGGCTGCATTCGGAATACGGCAACCTGGGCGCGGCGCTGCTGCATCCGCTGTACCTGCTGGTGGGCTCGTGCCTGCTGGCATGGGTGGTGGGCAAGCTGGGCCATGCCATCTATGACCGCATGTCGGCCGACGATCACTACAGCTTCCTGGTGCTGGTGGGCCTGGTTCTGTTCACGCTGGCGCTGACCCGGGTACTAAAATTGTCGATGCCGCTGACGCTGATGCTGGCCGGTGTCGTGTTCAAGCACCAGGACAACCAGCCGCATGTATGGCCGCCGCATTTCGGCAGCGCGGGCAGCCTGCTGATCATCGTCATGGTGGTGTCGCTGGGCTTGCCGCTGACGGCACAGGACTGGGCCGTGGGCGGCGTCTACGCCATCGCGCTGGTGGTGCTGCGCCATGTGGCCAAGCTGGCGGGAGTGGTGTCGCTGGGCTCGTTCTCGGGCCTGAGCCTGCGCCAGTGCATGGCCCTGGGGCTGGCGCTGGCGCCGATGTCGGGCCTGGCATTCCTGCTGATGCATGACGTGGCGCGCCTCTACCCCGGTACCGGCCAGCCACTGGCGGCCATCATCCTATGCGCGCTGGCCATCGAACAACTTTTCGGTCCGGTGATCGCGGCCTGGGCGCTGCGCTACGCAGGCGAAGTCCGCGTCGACATCCGGGCCAATGGAGGAGGGCGCTGATGTCGCTCGAACCGTTCAAGCACTCAGAAGCGCTGACTTTCGGCGTGGAGCTGGAACTGCAGCTCGTCAACCGGCATGACTATGACCTGGCGCCATTCGCGCCCGACCTGCTGCGCGCGCTCAAGGGCGCCGAGCATGCCGGCGACATCAAGCCGGAGATCAGCCCGTCCATGATCGAGATCAGCACGGGGATCTGCCACAGCTACCAGCAGGCGCTGGAAGAACTGACCGTGATGCGCGACCTGATGGTGGCGGCCTCGCGCTCGCTGAACCTGGGCATTGCCGGCGGCGGCACCCACCCGTTCCAGCAGTGGGCCGACCGTACCATCTCGGATTCGCCGCGCTACCAGTACATCTCCGAGCTGTACGGCTACCTGGCCAAGCAGTTCACCGTGTTCGGCCAGCATGTGCATATCGGCTGCCCCAGCGCCGACGAATCGCTGTTCCTGCTGCACGCCATCGGCCGCTATGTGCCGCACTTTGTGGCGCTGGCGGCATCCTCGCCCTATGTGCAGGGCGTGGATACCGGCTTTGCCTCGGCGCGGCTGAATTCGGTCGCGGCCTTCCCGATGAGCGGGCGTGCGCCGTTCCTGCTGACGTGGGACGCCTTCACCGCGTATTTCGAGAAAATGCGCAATACCGGCGTGATCGAGAGCATGAAGGACTTCTACTGGGATATCCGGCCCAAGCCGGAGTTCGGCACCATCGAAGTCCGCGTGATGGACACGCCGCTGACGGTGCAGCGCGCCTGCGATATCGCCGCCTATATCCAGATGCTGGCGCGCTACCTGCTGCTGTCGCGTCCCTTCATGCCGCAGGAAGACGATTACCTGGTGTACACCTTCAACCGCTTCCAGGCCTGCCGTTTCGGGCTGGAGGGGGAGTACGTGCATCCCAACGAACTGACGCGAATGCCGATCGCCGACCATATCCTGTCGATCTGCGACGCGCTGGTGCCGCACGCCGAGGCACTCGGCTCGCTGGAGGCGCTCGCCAATATCCGCGCGCTGGCCGAGCGCCGCGACGGCGATGCCGAGTGGCTGCGCCAGGTCGATGCCGATGCGCGCAGCCAGCGTGAAACGGTGCGCAAGGCGTGTGACCGGTGGGCTGCCTGAGCCTGCGCCGGGCTGCCCCCTGTCTTATTTGACGCTGTAGCCGCGCCCCTGCATGCAGGCGCCCCAAGCCTGGTAGTACGAGCCCATCGCCTGGCTGGTATTGGCCGCCGCCTGTTGGTTGGCCGCGTTCGCCTGGCGGCGCGACTGCCGGTGCGCCACGCCGCCCCCCACCGTACCCGCTGCAGCGCCGACCGCCGCACCCTTGCCGGCATCGCCTGCCATCGCGCCCACCACAGCACCCGCCGCGGCGCCGCCCGCGGCACCCCGTACCCGCTGGCCGCTCTGTGCCTGGGCCGGCGGTGGGGCGTTGGCGGCCTGTGCCGGATCCACGCCGGTCTGCTGCTTGGCCCAGCTGTAGCAGGCGCCGTCGTCGCTGGCCTGCTGTTGCTGGCTCTGGCCCTTGGCCGGATAGGCCATAGGCTTGTTCTGCGCCATGGCCTGGGCCGGGATCAGCGTCGGGGTCAGCGCGATGGCCGCCGCCAGTACGCCGAGGCCACGGTACAGCTTGCGATGCGGGCATTGCTTCATGATGATCTTCCCCCACGGGTGTCGGCTACGCGGCGCTGGATGCACCGACCGGTGCGCAAGTGGCGAGCCGTTCTGTGAAGGCCAGTATTTGCGGCCCGCAGGGGTATGTCAAATCAGCGTTTTGACGGCCTGATGTTATTTGTTTGTGGTGGTGGCGGGGACAGCAGGAACGCGACCGCTTCCTGCCACCAGGCCGTGTCGACATGCCCGGTCCAGTCGTTATGCCCGGCGCCGCCGATCACCGCCAGCCGCCGGGGTTCGCCCAGCGACGCATAGAGCGCCTGGCCGAAGCGTGCCGGTACGATGGTGTCGCGTTCCGCGACCGCGACCATCACCGGGCGGCCGAAGCCTTCCAGGCTGGCCGCGCTGTCGTAGCGGTCGCGCAGCACCCAGCCGGCCGGTAGCCAGGGATAGTGATGCGAGGCTATATGCGCAAGCTTGTCCCACGGCGTGATCAGCAGCACGCCGGCGACGCTCTCGCGCTGGCGCGCCGCGGCCGCTGCGGCCACGCCCGCGCCCAGCGACTCGCCGATCAGCAGCAGCGGGCCGCCGAACTGGCGCCGGGCCAGCGCGATGGATTGTTCCGCGTCTGCCACGAAGCTGCGCTCACCCAGCGTGCCGGTGCGAGGGCCGTAGGCCGGGTACTCGGCCAGGATCACGCGAAGGCCCAGCTTCGTCAGCGCGCTGGCGTAGTAGTCGCGATGCCCGGCGTGCCCGGCATTGCCATGAAAGACCATGGCGGTGGCGCGCGCCGGGCCGGCCGGCTCCGCGACCAGTCCGCGAAAGTCCTGCGGCCCCGGCCAGGCGCGCAGCCCGGGCGAGACCATGTCATCGACCGACGCCTTGTCCGGGAAGTAGAGGAAGTGATCCTGCAGCATGCTGATTCCGGCAAGCAGGACTAGTCCCGCGCCGAGCCAGCGCAGCACCCCGCGACGGACCGATCCAGTCCGCGGCGACACCAGCCGCGCTGGCGCCGGTGCCGGGACGATGGCAGGCATGGCAAAGCGCTCAGGCGCCGGCGAACACCGGTTCGCAGCGCACCTCGGTCCTGACCGAGTTGGCGATAAAGCAGGCGTCATGCGCGGCGTGGTGCAGGGCATCGAGCTCTTCACGCGTGGGCTCGCGCTCGCCGCCAAACGTCACCTGCGGGCGCAGCGTTACCACGGTCATCGCCATCTGCCCGTCGGCGTTCCTTGCCATCACACCAGTGGCCGCATCGAGGTAGCGGTCGACGACGAAGCGCTGCTTCGCCGCCAGCGACAGGAACCACAGCATGTGGCAGCTGGACAGCGAGGCGATGAACATCTCCTCGGGATCGACCGCGCTCGCATCCGACATCGGCAATGGCACCACATGGGGCGACGACGATCCCGGGACTTCCGCGCCGCCGTCAAAGCGCAGCACATGCCTGCGGCTGTAGCGGTTGCCGGCGAAATCCTGCCCGTCGCGTTGCCACAGGACCTCTGCGGTGTATGTGGACATGCAAAGACTCCTAGCGTTAGGAAAACCTCAGGCGCCGTGCGGCACGCTTTCGCCGTCGCGCAGGCCCAGGCGCTGGTTGGCAGGCACGGCGACATCGATCAGCTTCGGGCGCGGCAGGTTCAGGTTGCGCATCATCTCGATGAACTCTTCGCGCGTGCGGCCGGCGACGCGGTTGTTGTGGGCGCGCTCCTGGCCGATGGTGGACGAGGTGCGGCCCTTGTAGTCGTGGGCCGGGTAGACCTGCGTGTCGTCGGGCAGCGCAAACAGCTTTCTGGTCAGGCTGTCGTAGAGCGTGCCGGCGTCGCCCGACTGGAAGTCGGTGCGGCCGCAGCCGTCGATCAGCAGGGCATCACCGGTGAAGACGCGGCGTACGATGCCGTCGGGCGTAGGCTCTTCCCACAGGTAGCTCATGCTGCCGGCGGTATGCCCTGGCGTATGGATGGCGCGCAGCACCTGCTTGCCGAAGGCGACAGTGTCGCCGTCGATCAGCTGCTTCTGGGCGGGCTTGATATCGCAGCCGGACGGCGCCGCCGTGTGCGCGCCGGTCTGCAGCGCAAGGTGGCCTGCCGAGGTGATGTGGTCGGCATGGGCGTGGGTCTCGACGACCCACGCGAGGTGCGCGCCGGTGTCTTGCAGCAGCGCCATGTCGCGTTCGAGCTGGTGGTCGACCGGGTCGATCAGCAGCGCGTCCCCCGTGGCGGCATCGATCAGCAGGTAGGTGAAGGTGGACGAGGTTTCGTCGAACAACTGGTGGAAGGTCTGCATGGCGGTCCTCTTCTTTTGCCATCGGGGAACGCCGCCATGATACGCCGCGCCATGCCGTTGGGCACTAGCAGCAGGGGTTGTCAGCACTCCACGATATTCACCGCCAACCCACCCCGCGCCGTCTCCTTGTACTTCGTCTTCATGTCGGCCCCGGTCTCGCGCATGGTCTTGATGACCGAATCGAGCGAGACATAGTGGGTGCCGTCGCCGCGCAGCGCCATGCGTGCTGCATTGACCGCCTTGACCGAGGCCATCGCGTTGCGCTCGATGCATGGGATCTGCACCAGTCCGCCAACGGGGTCGCAGGTAAGGCCGAGATTGTGCTCCATGCCGATCTCGGCAGCGTTCTCGACCTGCGCCGGGCTGCCGCCCTGTACCGCCGCCAGCGCGCCGGCGGCCATCGAGCAGGCCACGCCGACTTCGCCCTGGCAGCCGACCTCGGCGCCGGAGATCGACGCATTGAGCTTGTACAGCAGCCCGATCGCACCCGCGGTCAGCAGGAAGTCGACCACGCCTTGCTTGTTGGCGCCCGGCACGAAGCGGTCGTAGTAGTGCAGCACCGCGGGGATGATGCCGGCCGCGCCGTTGGTAGGTGCCGTGACCACGCGCCCGCCGGCGGCGTTCTCTTCATTGACGGCAATGGCGTACAGGTTGACCCAGTCCATCACCGAGAGCGGGTCCGACAGCGTGCGCTCGGCGCGCTCGGTCAGGCTGCGGAACAGCTCGGGCGCACGGCGCTTGACCCTGAACGGCCCCGGCAGCTCGCCGTCGGTGCGGCAGCCGCGCGCGACGCACGCCTGCATCACGTCCCAGATATGCAGCAGGCCGCTGGTGACTTCCGCCTCGCTGCGCCAGGTCAGCTCGTTCTCCATCATCAGCCGCGCGATGCTCTTGCCGCTGGCGCTGGCCATCTCGAGCATGTCCTTGCCGCTGCGGAACGGGTGCGGCAGCTGCTGCGCGGCATTGAGCACCTGTGTATTGGGTGCGCCCGCGGTCACGACGAAGCCGCCGCCGACCGACAGGTAGCGCGCCTCGCGCAGCGATGCACCGCTGGCGTCGAAGGCATGGAACTTCATGCCGTTGGGATGCTCGGCCATGGCCTCGCGCCGGTAGAAGGCGATGTGCTCCTTCTCGACGAAGGGCACAATATGCTTGCCCAGCAAGGACAGCTCGCGGCTCGCGCGCAGCGCGGCCAGGCGCGTGTCGATCGTATCGGGGTCGATGGTGTCGGGCGCCTCGCCCATCAGGCCGAGGATCACGCCCTTGTCGGTGCCGTGGCCCTTGCCGGTGGCGCCAAGCGAACCGTACAACTCCACGCGCGCGCTGGCCACCTGCGGCAGCAGGCCATCGCGCTCAAGCCCCTGCGCAAACATCAGGGCCGCGCGCATCGGGCCCACGGTATGCGAGCTCGACGGGCCGATACCCACCTTGAACAGATCGAAAACGCTGACTGCCACGGGAAGTCTCCAGGATGTCGATGGCCCGCGCAGGGCTCTTGTCGTTTTGCAGCCTTCGCTCAGAACGGGCGCCGCACGGCGCGGCGCCCTTCATATCGAGCATAGCGCTTTGGCGGGCGCCCAGTGCCGCGGGCGGCCCGTCCGAAGCTCAGTCGACCACGTAGTCGCTGACCGGCACGCAGGCGCAGAACAGGTTGCGGTCGCCGTACACGTTGTCGGCACGGCCGACCGGGGGCCAGTACTTCTGCGTGCGCAGCGATGCCACCGGGTACGCGGCTTCCTCGCGCGTGTACTTGTGGGTCCACTCGTCGGCGGTCACGACCGCGGCGGTGTGCGGCGCGTGCTTGAGCGGGTTGTCGTCGCGGTCGAAGGTGCCGTCGGCAACGCGGCCGATTTCCTGGCGGATCGCGATCATCGCGTCGATAAAGCGGTCCAGCTCGTGCAGTGCCTCGCTCTCGGTCGGCTCGATCATCAGCGTGCCCGGCACCGGGAAGCTCATGGTCGGGGCGTGGAAGCCGTAGTCCATCAGGCGCTTGGCCACGTCTTCATTGCTGATGCCGGTGTCCTTCTGCAGCGGGCGCAGGTCCAGGATGCACTCGTGCGCGACCAGGTCGTGCTGGCCGGTGTACAGCACCGGGTAGTACGGCGCCAGGCGCTTGGCCACGTAGTTGGCCGCCAGGATTGCGTTCTCGGTGGCGGCGGTGAGGCCGGCCGAACCCATCATTGCGATATACATCCACGAGATCGGCAGGATGCTGGCCGAGCCGAACGGCGCCGCCGACACGCCGCCGATGCCGCGGTCGTCACGGCGGTAGCCGACGCTGTCCTGGTTGGGCAGGAAGTCCGCCAGGTGCGCACCGACCGCGACCGGGCCCACGCCCGGGCCGCCGCCGCCGTGCGGGATGCAAAAAGTCTTGTGCAGGTTCAGGTGGGAGACGTCGCCGCCGAACTGGCCCGGCGCGGCGGTGCCGACCATCGCGTTCATGTTGGCGCCGTCGACATAAACCTGGCCGCCGTGCTGGTGCACGATCTCGCAGATCTGCTGCACGCCCTGCTCGAACACGCCGTGCGTCGACGGGTAGGTGATCATGATAGCCGCCAGGTTCTTGCTGTGCTGCTCGGCCTTCTTCGCCAGGTCCTGCAGGTCGACGTTGCCGTCCTCATCGCAGGCCACCACCACCACCTTCATGCCGGCCATCTGCGCCGACGCCGGGTTGGTGCCGTGCGCCGACGACGGGATCAGGCAGATGTCGCGATGGCTCTCGCCGCGGCTGGCGTGGTAGGCGTGGATGATCAGCAGGCCCGCGTACTCGCCCTGCGAGCCGGCGTTGGGCTGCAGGCTGACCGCGGCGTAGCCGGTGGCGGCACACAGCATGGCCTCGAGCTGGTCGATCATCTCGCGGTAGCCCACGGTCTGGTCCAGAGGCGCGAACGGGTGGATCTGGCTGAACTCGGGCCACGTCACCGGGATCATCTCGCTGGTGGCGTTCAGCTTCATCGTGCACGAGCCCAGCGGGATCATGGTGCGGTCCAGCGCCAGGTCCTTGTCGGCCAGCATGCGCAGGTAGCGCAGCATCTCGTGCTCGGCGTGGTGCGTGTTGAAGACCGGGTGGGTCAGGTATTCGCTGGCGCGTGCCAGTGCCGCCGGGAAGGCGTCCTGCGCGACGGCCTCGAGCTTGTCGAAGTCCAGTTCGGCGGGCAGCGGCTTGCCTTGCGTGAACACTTCCCACAGCGCGACCACGTCGGCGCGGCTGGCGCTCTCGTCCAGCGAGATGCCGACGCGCGTGGCGCTGATATGGCGCAGGTTGATGCCGCGCGCGGTGGCCGCGGCATGGATCGCATCGGTGTTGAAGCCGGTTTCCAGCGTCAGCGTGTCAAAGAAGCTGGCGTTGGTGCGCGCGAAGCCCAGCGCCTGCAGGCCGGCGGCCAGCGTCGCGGTCAGGCGGTGCACGCGCTGCGCGATGCGCTTCAGGCCCTGCGGGCCGTGGTAGACGGCATACATCGAGGCCATCACGGCCAGCAGCACCTGCGCGGTACAGATGTTCGAGGTGGCCTTCTCGCGGCGGATATGCTGCTCGCGCGTCTGCAGGGCCAGGCGATAGGCCTTGTTGCCCTGCGCATCGATGGTCACGCCCACCAGGCGGCCCGGCATCGAGCGCTTGAAGGCGTCCTTCACCGCCATATAGCCGGCGTGCGGGCCGCCGAAGCCCAGCGGCACGCCGAAGCGCTGCGAGTTGCCCACGGCCACGTCGGCACCCCATTCGCCGGGTGCGGCGATCAGCGTCAGCGCCAGCAGGTCGGCGGCAGCCACCACCAGGCCGCCGGCCGCGTGCACGGCATCGGCGATGGCGCCGTAGTCGTTGACGTCGCCGTTCACGCCCGGGTACTGCAGCAGCACGCCGAAGGCGTTGGCCGCGGCGGCCTCGGCAGCGGGGCCGACCTTGACCTCGATGCCCATCGGCAGCGCGCGCGTGCGTACCACTTCCAGCGTCTGCGGCAGCACGTCGTCGGCCACGTAGAAGGTGTTCGAGTCGTGCTTGTTCACGCGCTGCAGCAGTGTCATGGCTTCGGCCGCGGCAGTGCCTTCATCCAGCATCGACGCATTGGCGATGTCCAGGCCGGTCAGGTCGGTGACCATCTGCTGGAAGTTCAGCATCGCTTCCAGGCGGCCCTGCGAGATTTCCGGCTGGTAAGGCGTGTAGGCGGTGTACCAGGCCGGGTTCTCGAAGATATTGCGCAGGATGACGCCGGGCGTGACGGTGTTGTAGTAGCCCTGGCCGATAAAGCTCTTCAGCACCTTGTTCCTGCCTGCCAGGCCGCGCAGCTTTGCCAGCGCGGCTTCCTCGCTCAGCGGCTCGGTGAACTCGCCCATCGGCATGCCGTCGCGGCGGCGGATAGCGGCGGGGATGACGGCGTCGATCAGCGCGGCGCGGTTGTCATAGCCGAGCACCTTCAGCATGTGCTGCTGTTCGGGAGTATCGGGGCCGATATGGCGGGCGGCGAAGGCGTCGCGCGCCTCCAGTTCGGCCAGCGTGGGCCGGGTTACTTGGGCGGCGTTCATGGGAAGCGGGGCGTTCATTGGCAAGAACCTCGTGGGGTGCGCGCCGGCCGGTGGTCAGCCGGGACGGCGCGCGTCAGTCTGCAGTGGCCGGTCCATCGTTGGACCGGCGCCGCCGGCGTCAGGCGCCGACGCTGGCCTTGTAGGCGTCGGCCGACATCAGGCCGTTGACGTCGTCGCCGTTGGCCGGCTTGAGCTTGAACAGCCACGCGTCGAAGGCGTCGGCATTGACGCTTTCCGGCGCGGCCGTGGCGGCCTCGTTGACGGCGATCACTTCGCCGGCCACCGGGGCGTAGATGTCAGAAGCGGCCTTTACCGATTCGACCACTGCCAGCGCGTCGCCGGCACCGACCGACTTGCCCACTTCGGGCAGTTCCAGGAAGACGATGTCGCCCAGCGCGTCCTGCGCGTGGTCGGTGATGCCGATGGTGAGCGTGCCGTCGGCTTCGACGCGTACCCACTCATGCGACTCGGTGTACTTGAGGTCAGCGGGGAAATTCATGGAGGTTCTCCGGATACAGATCTGTTTCTTGTTGGGTGATGCCTGCCCGGCAAGCGCCGGCAGGCGAGGGCGACCGTTGGTATGAGCCTCAGCTCACGAGTGCCTTGCCATTACGCACAAACGGCAGTTTAACCACAGTCGCGTTGAGTTTGCGGTCGCGGATCTCCACCTGCACGGTATCGCCCACGGCGACATCCTTCGGCAGGCGGGCAAAGGCGATGGACTGCGACAGCGACGGGCTGAAGGTGCCGCTGGTGATTTCACCGTCACCGGCCGGGGTGATCACTTTCTGGTGGGCGCGCAGGACGCCGCCTTTGTCACGCAGGATCAGCCCGAGGAATTGCTGGCGCGAACCGGCCGCGCCCAGTGCCGCCTTGCCGGTGAAATCGCGCTCGCTCTGCAGGTCCACCGTCCAGGCCAGGCCCGCATCCAGCGGCGAGGTGTTGATATCCATGTCCTGGCCGTACAGGTTCATGCCGGCTTCCAGGCGCAGGGTGTCGCGCGCGCCCAGGCCCGCCGGACGCACGCCGGCGGCGTTCAGCTTTTCCCAGACGGCGGCAACGTTTTCGGCCGGCACCACCAGCTCGAAGCCGTCTTCGCCGGTGTAGCCGGTGCGGGCCACCATGATCTCGCCGATGGCCGGGTCCTGGACCACGGCGGCGTTGAAGGGCTTGAGCGTGTCCGACGGCTGGGTCGAGGGGAAGGTGCTCCACACCGTGGTGCGGGCGTTGGGCCCCTGCACGGCGACGATGGCCAGAGGCTGCACGCCTGCAGGCGCAACATCTTCACGGCGCGGCGTGATGGTCACATCGCTGCCGGTGGCGGCATTGCGCGCGCGGATCCATTCGATGTCGCCCAGCGCGGTGCTGGCGTTGACGACCAGGCGGAAGCGGTCCTCGGCAAAAAAGTAGACGATCAGGTCGTCGATCACGCCGCCTTTCTCATCCAGCATGCAGGAGTAGAGCGCCTTGCCCGGGGTCTGCAGCTTGTCGACATTGTTGGCCAGCAGGCCGCGCAGGAAGCTGCGGGTATTGGCGCCGGTGAGGTCGACCACGCACATGTGCGACACGTCGAACATGCCGGCGTCGGTGCGCACGGCATTGTGTTCTTCGATCTGGGAGCCGTAGTTGACCGGCATGTCCCAGCCGCCGAAATCAACCATGCGGGCGCCGAGGGCGCGGTGGATGGCGTTGAGGGGCGTGGCCTGGAGCGTCATGGAATCCTCGGGGGCAATCTCGGTTGGCGAAAACAAAAAAGGGCCATCCGCCGCAACGCTCGCCGCGCCTGAATGTGGCGTAGCAATCCGCTGCGGCGGATGACCCCTCTGTCCTCGATACCTGAGAGATTACAAGGCGGATCCTGCAGGACCCCATCCTCGTGCGCCCCTTCGGTGGGCACGCTCGCCACGAATGGCGGGTGCCGCTCTCCAGAGTGCGGCATGCATCGTGTGCATATTGCATGCCGATCCGATCGGTCCGTGGTGCCTGAGAGTTTTCGGGTGATACCCCTTCGGCGGCGCAGGCGATGCGCGCTCTCCCGGTCGGATGCGCGCAATGTACGGGAGGCCCCGGCCTTTGTCAAACCGGCCAGGGAGCCTGCCGTACCTGTCGCTGCGGGTCTGGCTTACTTCTTCTTGTCGTCGGTGACAACGTTACCGATCACGCCGCCCACGGCCGCGCCACCCAGCGTACCCAGCGCACTGCCTTCGGTGAGGATGGCGCCGCCCACGGCACCCGCGCCCGCGCCAATGGCGGTATTACGCTGCTTCGGGGTCATGTCCGCGCAACCGGCAAAGGCCGCGACGGTCGCACCGATCAGGGTCACCTTGGTCAAAGTCTGCAGGGTTTTCATTATTGGCTCCGGTGTGATGATTCAAGCATGTCACCCCCGCCGCGCAGGCCGGGGGGACATATCAGTTAGAGCGTTGCGTTGCGCGATTGGCTCCGGCCTTTACGAAGTGTTACGCCAGTGACACAACCGGCCCTGTCAACGCGGTTTGCGCTGACTGACCTGCCGCGGCCAGCGTGTTAACATCGTCAGCTTTGCCGCCGAGCCCGTTTTTGGGGTGCCGGCGTGTCCCGCCTGGCCTTCCGCTGTTCCTGCTGATTTCCCCGCCTCCAACCGCATCCCTCGCATGACCCATGGCCTGAACCCCGCCCAATCTGAAGCCGTCCGCTACCTGGACGGCCCTTGCCTGGTGCTGGCCGGGGCGGGCTCCGGCAAGACCCGGGTGATCACGCAGAAGATCGCGCATCTGATCGAGGACAAGGGTTTCGAGCCGCGCCATATCGCCGCCGTCACCTTTACCAACAAGGCCGCCAAGGAGATGCAGGAGCGTATCGGCAAGCTGATGGAGGGCAAGACCACGCGCGAGGGCAAGCGCATCCCGCTCAAGCAGCTGACGGTCTGTACCTTCCACTCGCTCGGGGTGCAAATCCTGCGCATGGAGGCCGAGCACGTGGGCCTGAAGCCGCAGTTTTCGATCATGGATTCGGATGATTGCTTCGGCCTGATCCAGGAGCAGCTGGGCACCACCGACAAGAAGCTGATCCGCGGCGTACAGGGCACGATCTCGCTGTGGAAGAACGGCATGGTCGATCCGGAGGCAGCGATCGCGCAGGCCGCCAATGCCGACGAGCACCAGGCCGCGCTGGTCTACCGCAACTACGTGGCCACGCTGCACGCCTACCAGGCGGTGGATTTCGACGACCTGATCCGCCTGCCTGCCGAGCTGTTCGCGCGCAATGAAGCCGTGCAACTCAAGTGGCAGAACCGCCTGCGCTACTTTCTGGTCGACGAATACCAGGACACCAACGCCTGCCAGTACCAGTTGCTGAAACTGCTGGCGGGTGGCTCGCACCTGCGCGCGCCGGCCTTTACCGCGGTGGGCGACGACGACCAGGCCATCTATGGCTGGCGCGGCGCCACGCTGGACAACCTGCGCGGGCTGCAGACCGATTTCCCGGACCTGAAGGTGATCAAGCTGGAGCAGAACTACCGCTCCACCGTGCGCATCCTGGAAGCAGCCAACGCGGTCATCGCCAACAACCCCAAGCTGTTCGACAAGAAGCTGTGGAGCGAGCACGGCATGGGCGACCCCATCGCCATCCACCCGATGAACGACGAGGAGCACGAGGCCGAGTCGGTGGTGTTCCGCCTGTCCGCGCACAAGTTCGAGCGCCGCGCGCAGTTCCGCGACTACGCCATCCTCTATCGCGGCAACCACCAGGCGCGGCTGTTCGAGCAGATCCTGCGGCGCGAGCGCATTCCCTATGTACTGTCGGGCGGCCAGAGCTTCTTCGACAAGGCCGAGATCAAGGACATCTGCGCCTACCTGCGCCTGATTGCCAACCCCGACGACGATCCCGCCTTTATCCGCGCCATCACCACGCCGCGCCGCGGCGTGGGCAACACCACGCTGGAAGCGCTGGGCACCTTTGCTGGCCAGGCCAAGGTGTCGCTGTTCGAGGCCGCGATGATGGGCGGCATCGAAGGCAAGCTGCAGCCGCGCCAGCTGGAGCCGTTGCGCATATTCTGCGAATCGATGGTGCGGCTGGCCGACCGCGCGGCCAAGGATCCGGCCACCGTGGTGCTGGACGACCTGATGGAAGGCATCCACTACGAGGCCTACCTGTACGACAGCTTCGACGAACGGCAGGCGCAGTCGCGCTGGACTAACACGCTGGAATTCCTGGACTGGCTCAAGCGCAAGGGCACCAAGCCAGAAGGCGCCGAGGGCGAGGAAGCCACCGGCTTCGACAATGCCGACGGCTTCGGCAGCGAAGGCAAGAACCTGCTCGAACTGACCCAGACCGTGGCGCTGATGAGCATGCTGGAAGGCCGCGAGGAAGACCCCGACGCGGTGCGGCTGTCCACGCTGCATGCGTCCAAAGGGCTGGAATATCCGCACGTGTTCCTGGTCGGCGTGGAAGAGGGCATCCTGCCGCACTGCCGCGAAGACGAGGACATGAGCGACGAAAAGATCGAGGAAGAGCGGCGGCTGATGTATGTCGGCATCACCCGCGCGCAGCGCAGCCTGCATGTCAGCTGGTGCAAGAAGCGCAAGCGCGCGCGCGAGACCTACTCGTGCCAGCCTTCGCGCTTTATCGGCGAGATGAAGCTGGAGGAAGCGCCTGCGCCAGTCGATGAAACCCCGGCGATGAGCCCCAAGGACCGGCTCGGCGCGCTCAAGGCACTGCTGGGAACCGGCGGCAAGACGGCCCCGGGCTGAACGGGCGCTACAGTCCCGATACAAAGGCCTACCAGGCTGACAAGACGCCGGGCGCAGGCGTCCCTAGTATGGCGGCTGTGCTGCTCGCGCCGTGTGCGCGGGTGGCGCCGCGGCAGGCCCGCCCGGTCTGCCTGCTGCGCCGGACGTCTCGTTCGGAACTTCCCTGTTATTCGGCCCCCGGCGCGCGAGCGTGCGGGGGCGTTTTTTTGCCGCGGCCGCGAACCTACCGCTGCGGTCCGCCCGGCGGCATCATCATCGCGCCCGCGGGCGGCAAGCCCATCCAGCGCGCGGCTTCGGGCGCGGCGCGCAGGCGCCGGCGCTGGGCCGGGTCGAGGCTGTCGTCCAGCGCCAGCCAGCGTTCGCGCACCGCGCGGCGGTCCTGCTCCAGCGCATCGTGCAGTCGGTCCATGGCCTGCGCGCGCGGCCGCAGCGGTGCGTCGGGGGTTTCGTCGGCCGTCTCGCGCAGCAGGCGCGCGTGCAGTTCCAGTGCATGGGCCTCGGCTTCGCGAGTGGCGCTGCGTGCGGCCTGCCAGAGCTTGGCCTGCGCGGCACTGAGTCCCAGCGACTCGGCGGATGCCGGCGCGGAGGGCGGTGGCGGCATCGCCCCTGTCGGCGGCGGGCCGGATTGCAGCGCGCTGGCCGGCGTGGCCAGCAGGCACGCGGTGCACAGCGCCAGCAGGGAAGCGGCGGTGCGCAGGCGGGTCGGCGGAAATGGCATGGCGTTCTCCTGTGATGGCAGACACCGTCGTGGCAACGTGCCGCGCGATGCCCGCGGTTGGCTCGGGTCAATGCCGGTCCATGCTAGGGAAGGCCGCATGCCAATGCTTGAGCACTTGGTCAGGCCCGTACTGCAATCCCGTACAAAGCATGGCTGGCCGGCAAGACTGCGTATCAGGGCTGATACAAAGCCGGCATAGTGGGGGCATCGCGGGCTGGTAAAGTTGGGCACCGCATGCCCCCGGCACCGGCACTTGCTGCCGGTATATGCCGATCCCTTCGCTTATGGAATTCACCCCCACGCTTCCCGTCCGCCTGCTGATCGTCGACGACGATCCCCAGATCCGTGCCATGCTGGCCGACTACCTGTCCACCTTTGGCATGCAGGCCGATGGCGTCGAGGGCGGTGCCGAGATGCGGCAGGCGATGGCCGCCACGCGCTACGACCTGGTGATCCTTGACCTGTCGCTGCCCGGCGAAAACGGCCTGGCGCTGTGTCGCGAACTGCGCGCGCGCACCGAAGTCGCGGTCATCATGCTGACCGCGCGCGCTGAGTTGGCCGACCGCGTGGTCGGGCTGGAAGTTGGCGCAGACGACTACGTGACCAAGCCCTTCGAGATGCGCGAACTGGTGGCGCGCATCCACACCGTGCTGCGCCGTATCCGTGGCCACGGCGCCGACGCGCGCCAGGGCGCGGCGCCTTCCGGGCATGAGGTGCGCTTCGGCGACTGGCGCCTGAACACCACGCTGCGCCAGCTGGTCGACCGCGACGAGGTGGTGGTGCCGCTGTCCAATGCCGAATTCCGCCTGCTGCTGGCCTTTGTCGAACAGCCCAACTGCGTGCTCGACCGCGAACTGCTGATCAACCAGGCGCGCGGCCGCGGCCTCGATGTGTTCGACCGCAGCATCGACCTGCTGGTGTCACGGCTGCGCCAGAAGCTGCGCGACGATCCGCGCGACCCCACGCTGATCCGCACCGTGCGCGGCGTGGGCTATGTCTTTACCGCCACGCAGGAAGGATGAACGCGAATGGGCCGGCTGGCGCGCCATGATTCGATGTTCGTGCGACTGTTCGTGGTGATGGCTGCCATCATGCTGGCCGGCGAGCCAGTCACCATTGCATGGTTCCGCGGCGAATGCGTCCCGAAGATTACGGGTACACCGCCCA
>NZ_JBYSYC010000045.1:0-67013 GCF_058782875.1 Cupriavidus sp. FW305-F7
TTGAGATAATGCTGGCTCACCGGTCGAAATGACGATGAGCCTTTAACTGCCCTGCACACAAAAAAACTGACAGGCCCCTCGGCATCCACGTTACGGACGGCCTCAAGAACACCTTGGCCGAGTCCCTATTAGCGATCACCAGGCACCCACCAGGCCCGGTGACACCCCCCCGGATCATGGACGACTGGGGCAGGAATCATGCCGGGCCTGGCTGGCCAAAGCCCCAATTGTCGGGGCATGAAGATAGTAACGGGGCGAATACAAAGGGATACAAAAGTCCCACCAGCCCGATACAATGCCAACACAAAGCGCTGTTTTAATGGGCATACCTTCCTCTACGCTAAAAGGATGCTTCCCATGAAAACGACCCGATTCGTCGCCGCCACCCTGCTGATCGCTGGAAGCGGCCTGGTGCTACACGCAGCGCACGCCGAATGGACTGGAATTCACCGCACCGATCTGATCAAGAACGCTCTCAGCGCCCCAGGTCATGAGGTCGTGCAGGTCCGCGTCGATTTCGAACCGGGCGTCGCATCAAGCAAGCACGCGCATCCTGGCGCGGAGGTTGCCTACGTGCTCGAAGGTGCGCTCGAGTACCAGCTCGAAGGGCGGCCGCCAGTCACACTCAAGGCAGGCGAAGCGCTGTTCATCCCGGACGGCACGGCCCATGTGGCCAAGAACGTGGGAAACGGCAAGGCATCCGAACTGGCAACCTACGTCGTCAGAAGCGGGGCGCCGCTGGTGGCGAACATCAAGTGATCGCCGGTTGACCGCGAGCGCGACCGACTAAATCCGACACCATCTGGGTCCGAATGAATCAAAATGGCCGAGAAGGGGGCTTGGTCGATCGCGATCAAGTCCGCTCCTGCCGCCCCTAAGCCGCTATTTCGCAATTCGGGGAACAGACGTTGCTATGTTGAGATCAGCTTTCCGAACTTTGCTATCGCCGTGCGGGACCGAAGAAGTGCGATTTCGCGGTGCATCGTGTGTGGCCGGTGAGCAAACGACGAACGGTCATTGTTTCCGCCGGTTTGTCACTGGCCACCAAAGCATTCCCCTAAGCCGCTCACGAGTAAGCATCACCAACACAATGGGCTACAAGCGCTGCCGTGGGGAGAGACAAACGATTTCCCCGCTGCTCCTTTGACAGGAGCCAGCTGTCCCTTTCCGGCATTAGGCTCCCCGTGGCGTTTCACTGCGAGGCAGGAGCGTAGTTCAGGCTGTCGAAGTTGCTGCCTTCCTTTACCAGCGATACCAAGAGTTCTGAAGGACGCCAGAAGAAGGCATCTTCCTTCTCGAACTCTCGAATGTCCTTCAGGACATTTTCAAGTCCGACAGTATCGGCATAGCGCATAGGGCCGCCTCGATGGCGCGGGTAGCCATAGCCGTGGAGAAAGACCACATCAATATCCAGCGGCCGCAGGGCAATACCCTCTTCAAGGATTTTCGCGCCTTCATTCGCCATTGCTGCCATAACGCGACGTACAATCTCGCTATCTTCGAAAAGGCGCGGATTAATCCCCACTCGCTGGCGTTCGGCATCGATAATGGCCTCGACTTCTGGATCGGAGAACCCATTTCGCGATCCGTCCGGATATAGATACCAGCCTCGGCCCGTTTTCTGACCCAACCATCCTCGTTCACACAAGCGGTCGGCAATCTGTACGTAGCGCTGTTGGGGGTCGCGCGTAGCTGCGCGACGCTTGCGCGTAGCCCAGCCGATGTCGCCCCCGGAAAGATCGGACACCTGCAGTGGCCCCATCGGATAGCCAAAATCCCGAAGCGCCTTGTCGATCTGATAGGGCGACGCGCCATCTTCCATCATGTAATCGATGGCCAACCTATAAGTAGCCAGGATACGGTTGCCAATGAAGCCGTCGCATACACCCGAGCGCACAGGCACCTTCTTGAGCGCCTTTGCCAAAGCGAACGAGGTGGCCACAACGTCTGCTCTGACCTTTTCGGGCACGACGATCTCGAGGAGTTTCATGACATGCGCCGGCGAGAAGAAGTGAAGCCCAACCACATCCTGTGATCGCGGTATGCTCGCGGCGATCTCGTTAATGTCGAGGTACGATGTATTGCTGGCCAAGACGCATCCTGGCTTGCAAAAGCGATCTAGCTTGGCAAAGACTTCTTTTTTTACTGCCATGTCTTCGTACACCGCCTCGATAACTAGGTCCACGTTGGAAAGTGCCTCATAGCTAGTAGCACCACCAAAGCGCGACATGATCGCAGTCTTATCGTCGTCCTTCAGCCGGCCCTTCTTGGCGAGACCATCAAGAATACTCTCTACGATTGCTCGACCCCGGTTCAGCGCCGTATCATCTCGCTCAATCATGACCACGGGCAACCCGGCGCTCAGCACCGCAACTGCGATACCTGCGCCCATTGTTCCGCCGCCGATCACGCCAACGCTCGCAACGGGTCGCTGCTCGGAGGCACGATTCTCGGGGGCCTTGGCAACTTCGCGCTCCGCGAAGAAGGCATGCACCAGCCCCGCACGTTGCGGACTCGAAACTGCTTCCAAGAAGTACCGACGCTCGATGGCCATAGCATCCTCGAAAGGTTCTGTCAGTGCAGCCTCGACAGCATCGATGATCTTGAACGGCGAGAAGAGTCCGCGGAATTTCCGCACCGCCTCGGTCCGAGCCTCCTCGACGGCACGACGATTGGCCTCCGATTGCATCAGGCCTGCGACGGCATCTCGGGTGCGCCGGGGCACATCGCCTTTGTCAGCAACCTCCTTGGCAAATGCCACCGCAGCATCGACCACGGCACCGTTCACCGTGCAATCAATCAGCCCCAACCGTAGAGCCTCTCGCCCAGAGATTTGACGCCCTGAAAGCATCAAGTCGAGGGCAGCGCGAGCGCCGACTAATCGCGTACTCCGCTGGGTCCCACCAGCGCCAGGCATCAGGCCCAGAAGCACCTCAGGCAAGCCCAAACGCGCGTCTTCGGCTGCCAGGCGGTAGTGAGCTGATAACGCCAGTTCAAAGCCGCCCCCGAGGCATACCCCCTGAATGGCCGCTACGACAGGTTTGGGGCAGCTCTCGATGACTGCACAAAGCTTGGGCAACGGAGGCCGCAAGTCCATTTTGCCAAACTCACGGATATCGGCTCCGCCACTAAAGTGGCTACCTGCGCCGCATAGCACTATGGCGGCGCAATGAGCCTCAGATTCGGCTAGTTTGATCGCACGTAGCAAGCCTTCCCGCACAGCTGAGGACAAGGCATTGACAGGGCCGTGATTAACGGTAATCAGGCAAACCTCACCACGCAACTCGGTTGTAACGACCTGGTCCGCAACGCTTGGGTCCACTACGAGCATGGGGAAAACTCCTTGAGAATGCGTGCCGCGTAGCACATATTTTTAATGAGACAGGAAAAAGCAGAACCGTGTGAGTCGGATCCTCCGTCACAGGTCATCTCGCAAATCTTCGGCGCAATATTAACACCGAAAAGATGGTTGCGCTGGGCAGTGCTCCAGTTTGGGATCGGTGCGGAGACTGTCCTCCCCGGCTGTGTGCCGCAGCCGAATCGAACCGGGAAACTATTGCGGTGGTACGCGGCACGGGCGAGAGGCTGATACGAGAGCAGCGTGCTTGCCGGACTTGGTCAACGTCAGTTCAGCGCCGCTCTGTCAAGGTGGGAGTGATTAATTCCGAACGAGGTTCGTCAGAATAATGTGCGAGTTGTATGGATCATGTGGCGAAACGCCGTCGATGATTTCCTGCTCTTGCGCAACGATGCCGCACTGCCCACACAGCGCCCACCAATGTCGTCTTGCCTGCCGCCCGTACTGTTGTCGTGCATTGTTCAAGGATTACATCCTCGGGATAGAACGATAGTTCAGCGGCGCAGCCGAGCGTAACCACGATGTCAAGAGCAGATGAACTATCCATGGCATTCCGCAGAAGCACACCAAGCAAGCGTTCGATCCTCTCGTCTTTGTTCTCGAAAGGCTCAATCACAGCGCCGCGCAGGCGCTTCGCCATTGCGCGGATATAGTGCAATAGATCGGCTGAGGTTGGATTCTCGAGGCGCCGACCCACGATGCCTCGCGGAACATTGCCATGAATAGGCTTAAGGAAATGCGGAACGTCTGTTCGCCGAGCGGATTGCGATGCACTGCTTCGCGGCCCTTCCACGAGGACTCCGCGTCCACCAGTGTAGATATTCTCATCATCAACCAGGCCTGTAGCCGCGGAGGTGCAGTGATAACCCGGTTGCGTTCTCTCAGCCCTTACAGCAGGCTTGTGACCGCTCGCGGCCGCCCCATCTACCGCAGGTTGTTGCATGCGATCCTCTATAGATGTGTTGTGGGGAAAAACTAGCCCTTCGTCCTATCGCCGATCAATGATGCCCTCTATTGATGCTACCGATGGCTTGAGCTTCGCGCTTCGCAATGAAGAAGAACCGGTGTTTCGTCAGGCTTTTGTGCATTCAGGACGGATAGCTCCTCCCGGGAGGCCAGCAACTGTCTCCTGGCGAATATCAAAATCTTCGGACCAACAGCCTGAACCACTGATTCTTGTAACGCTCCGGGCCGTGGACCTTCTGCTTGTTCTCGGTCGAGGATCGACCCCGATGATGGTGGCATCCACAATCGGTCCCTTCCACGTCGTCACCCGGCACTCACACAGCACGATACCGATCTCGTCGACAGTTTTTTGCGTCAGATCACGGTCGACGAGCAGCGGTGAAACTTAGTTAGAGAGCCAATGGTCCGCTTGCTCAGGCTACCGAGTTGGGCATATCGTCCGGGTCTTGTTTGACGATCGATTTGGCTTGCGTGGCGCGTTCGTGCAGATGTGCGGTTTGGGTGCGGTCGATCACGAGACTGAGCAGCTCTGGTCTGTTGTAGTGCCCGGCCGAGTCCATCAGGATCTTGCGCCGGTCGATCAACGAGAAATCCAGATCGGCGATGACCTCACCCTCGCCCGAGCGGATAGGTTCGCCCACCAGCATGCCGTCTGGTGAGACGATGGTGGTAAAGCAGCCGCCCGAAATCGGCCCGATGTCGCAGCCCGTGTCCCTCATGATTTGCGCCTGCTGATCGGCGTCGAGCCAAGCCGTAGCGTTCACGACGAAGCAGCCGGACTCCAGCGCATGCTGGCGGATATTAATCTCCATCCTTTGAGCAAAACCTTCGCCGAAGGCTGACCCCGGATACATTGCCGAATGGATCTGCTCGCCGTCGGCAATCATCGCGTAGCGCGCGAGCGGGTTGTTGTGCTCAAAGCATGCAAGCTGGCCAATGCGGCCGACCTTGCTGTCGACGGCACGCAGGCCCGACCCGTCGCCCTGGCCCCAAATCATGCGTTCGAAATGCGTGGGCGTGATCTTGCGGCGGCGCTGGATCAAGGTGCCGTCTGCATCGAAGAGCAGTTGCGCGTTGTAAATGGTGCCCCCGTCCCGTTCATTCACGCCGATAGATACCACCATGCCCGCCTTACGGGCTGCCTCGCCGATTGCGTCGGTGGCGGGGGACGGCACTGTCACGGACTGCTCGAGCAACCTCAGATGCTCATTTCCGAACAGAAGCTGCATGCCCGTCTGGACCGCGGAAAAGTACGGGTAGTAAGGCACCACGGTCTCCGGAAACGTGGCGAACTGCACCCCTTTCTCACCAAGCTCGAGGATCTTCCGCACAACTTTTTCGACGGTTGCCTCACGGCTGTAGAGGACGGGGCTGATCTGCACTGCGGCGGCTTTGACGACTTTCATTTGCAAACTCCTTGACTGGTAAAGACGGCACACTCAGCGCCCCCTTTGGTATTACCTATGCAACATTGAGAATAGAGGAATCAGCTAGTACGATGCGATGCGGCAGTTCGCCCGCGATGCCCATCCGTAGGCGAAGGGGGGCGACCACGGCCATCGTCCCCCCCGGGGGAAGCTTTCGGCAACCCAGCCCTGCGCGATCAGGATTGCAGACGCCTTGTTGGCGTCGCTAACGTCATGCGAATCGGTGGCAGCCTGGAATTTGTTGTTCCGACCGTGCGTGCCAGTCCTATTGCCGCGCGATCTTCGTAAAGTCCGGCTTGCGCTTTTCGGCAAAGGCCTGGAAGGCCTCCTTCGCCTCGTCGCTCGCAAGCCGCTCGAGGAAGGTCGCGCGCTCGGAATCCATTTGCGCGATCAGCCTCTCCGCATCTCGCATCAGGCGCTTCATCGCGGTCACCGATCCGGTGGGCCGCGCGGCGATCTTCTCGGCGACGTGCCGTGCCTCGGCCCGCAGTTCCGCCACGGATGTGGTCCTGTTCGCGATACCCCATGCAACAGCCGCCTGCGCAGGAAGCGCATCGCCGAGCGCAAACATCTCGAATGCCCTGACATGTCCGATCCGCAACGGAAGCAGGTAGCTCGACGCAGCTTCGGGCACCAGCGCCAAGTTCACGAACGGGGTTATCAATTGTGCGTCTTCAGCCAGCAGCACATAGTCACAGTGGAGCAGCATGGTCGTGCCTACGCCGACGGCCTTGCCCTGAACGGCGGCGACGATCGGCACCGTCGCATTTGCCAGACCTTCCAGGAAGCGGGCGACGTGACGCACCGGTGGCTTGTTGCCCGCCGACTCCGCCGCGAACTCCGTCACGTCATTGCCGGCGGTGAAGATGTCTCCATCCGCCTGAAACAACAACGCCCGAATGGCGCCGTCGGTATTCGCCGTCGCGATCGCATCCGCCATGGCGCCATACATGTCATTGGTCAGAGCGTTCTTCCTGTCCGGTCGCGAAATCGTGATGGTCAGTACACCGCCTGAAAGCTCTACTTTAATTTCCGGAATCATTGTCTTGCCTCTTGAAATGTCGGGTGACCTGCACAGGTACGCCCCTTGGAAACGCCGTGGCGTTCAAACGTTCGCATGCGAAGTCTTGATGCCTTGCATGCGAGACAAACTCGTTACTGATGTGCCACCAGTGCGGCGCGCCCGCTGATCAGGTGAAACAGCGTCGATTTGCCCGCGCCGTTGGAGGCCGATCAGTACATGGCTTCGCCCTGGCGGCGGATCGACGAGTCTCCCGGATCATCTCTGTGGCGCCGAAAGCCTTCTGCACTCCCTTCAACCTGAGCGTCGCTATCGGCGGAACTGACGGTTCTCGCATGCGTCTCTCTCATTTGAGATTCCTGAGCATCTGACCAACCGCTGAACCCTGCACGGCCGCGTCATCGTCGGCTGTCCTGATCGAGATGGACCATCAATCATTACAGTGTAAAGTTAGTGCATGATAGAAGTCAGAGGGCGCGTTGGCAATCGGTTTTGAATTGGGGATTTCCCGTAGTCGCCGGCTTGGCGAGGCGAGCATGTGGTCGGCGCGGCTAGCTGAGTGCGACGTCGGGTTTTGGAAGGGCGCGTGGCGACAGGGTAGAATGCGTACCGAAAGGACATGGCCGGTTGCGAAGCGCTGCAGCCACGAAGATGTGCGGTGTCCGGTCGACTATAAATTGTTCACTGAAAAGATCATGTCCACTACGGCATTAGCTGAAATCGAGCCGACCAAGAAGACGTCGTGGCACCACGGCAACCTGCGCGAGGAAATGGTGCAGCGCGGCCTGGCGCTGCTCGAATTACGCGGTGCAGCGGATCTGTCGCTGCGCGAAGTCGCGCGCTCAGTGGGCGTGTCGCAGACGGCGCCGACCCACCACTTTGGCGACAAGGAGGGCTTGCTCGCGGCGCTCGCGACGGAAGGCTTCCTTTTGATGATGAGCGAGCGGATGGCCGCGCTGAAGGACGGCATGACGAAGGAGAGGCGGTTGCGCGTGATCATGCGCGTCTACGTCGAATTCGCGCTGAAGCGGCCCGAGTTGTTTCATCTGATGTTCGGCCCGCGGATTGCCGATAAGCGCAAGCACCCGGCGTTGATGGAGGCGAGCGCTGCCTCGTTCCAGTTCCTGAGCAACACAATTGGGGAGTTCATGGTCGATCACTCAGAAGACGGCCGCCCGCCGCGCTTCGCGGCCATCGGTGTCTGGTCGGGCATGCATGGTCTTGCGACGCTGCTCGCGGATCGTGACAGCGGCCTGTGCCAGGTGCCGGACGACATGATCGACGACGTTTGCACAGGCGTGATCAACCTGATGCTGGGCGGCCTGAAAGCACCGCACATTGAGACCGACGCGCCCACGACACGCGGGAGTTCCCGCGGCAGAAAATAGCATAACGCGCTTTTCTTGCGAGCCCCCGGCGGGGGCTCGTTCGCATTCCTCCGCCCTGCGTCGCCCGCAGTCGCGGCATTCCGATCGTCCTTCCCCGTTTTCCTCGCCACACCTCACCACGCATAGTGGGACTAAGCCCACTGTTGACACTCAAACTTGACGCTGTCACACTGGGATCGAAATCGGGCTGAATCATTCGTTCGATGCGTGGCGCGCGAAGCTGGCGCGCGCATGGATAGGCTCTTTCACATTCGCGAGCTGCCTGCGCTGCCGCATGGTGAGACTAGCCTCGTAAATCATGAGTGCAGTGCTTCTGCCGCGAACGGCGCACGCCTGCACCGAAAACTGGAGACAAGCATGAACGATGTTGTAGTGGCCGCATATGCACGCTCGCCATTTCATCCGTCGCGCAAGGGCGCGCTTATTGATATCCGTCCCGACGATCTCGCGGCGCAAGTGGTGATCGGCCTGCTCGAACGATCGAAGGTTGATCCGAAGTTGATCGAAGACATTGTGCTCGGCTGCTCGAATCCGGAGGCCGAGCAGGGCTACAACATTGCGAGGATCGTCAGCTTTCGCGCGGGGATTGGCGACAGCGTACCGGGCGTGACGATCAACCGCTTCTGCGGCTCGTCGATGTCGGCGATCCACTATGCGGCAGGGCAGATTGCGCTCGGCATGGGCGACGCATTCATCTGCGGTGGCGTCGAATCGATGACGCGCGTGCCGCAAGGCGGCTTCAACAAGTCGCCGAATCCGACGTTGCTCGACGAGCGCGCCGAAGTCTACACGCCGATGGGTATCACCGGGGAAAACGTCGCCCAACAGTACGAAGTGAGTCGCGCGGCACAGGAAGCGCTCGCGGTCGCGTCGCATGCGAAGGCAGCCGCCGCGCGCGCGGAGGGCCGCCTCGCCGACGAGATCGTGCCGATCGTTACCCCGCAGGGCCTTGTTACTGAGGACGGCTGCATCCGCCCGGGCACGAGCGGGGAGGCGCTTGCCACGCTGAAGTCGGCATTTCGCGAAGGCGGCAGCGTGACGGCGGGCACGTCGTCACCGTTGACGGACGGCGCGTCGGCGACGCTCATCTGCAGTGCAAAGTTTGCAAGCGAGCACGGACTTGTGCCGCTCGCGAGGATCAAGTCGGCCGCTGTCGCGCCCGTCGCGCCGGAACTGACGGGCATCGGGCCGATCCCGGCGACGCTGAAGGCGCTCGCACGCGCGGGGATTGATGCTGCCGCGCTCGACGTAATCGAAATCAACGAGGCGTTCGCGAGCCAGGCGATTGCGTGCATCCGCGAACTCGGTCTTGACGAGACGCGCGTGAACCTAGACGGCGGCGGCCTCGCGATCGGTCATCCGCTGGGCGCGACGGGCGCAAGGCTGGTCGGAAAGGCGGCCGCGCTGCTCAAGCGCACGGGCGGCCGCTACGCACTCGCCACGCAGTGCATCGGCGGTGGCCAGGGTATCGCGACCGTGCTCGAAGCGGTCTGATCGCGCTCCGATCTAAGAGATCATTCAAGTGCGCACTGAAACGCAAGAGAGGGAAACGATGACAACAAGCGTAGTGGAGACAATCGACCAGCCGTTTCGCGATGCGGGCTTCCGTGAGCCGTCGGTGGAGGTCGAACGCCGTAGCGACGGGACGCTGCTCATGACGTCGGGCTTGTCGCTGCCGAAGACGCGGGCATGCACGACTGACTGGCTCGAACATTGGTCGACCGTGCGCCCGACGAGCCCGATGCTCGTGCAGCGTAACCGCGACGGGGCGTGGGAGTCGCTCAGCGTCGCCCAAGTGTGGAGTGCGGTACGTTCGCTCGCGACCGCACTGCTGTCGCATGGCGCGGGTCAGTGCGGGCCGCTCGTGATCCTGTCCGAAAACTCCACCGCCCAGGCGTTGCTTACTTGGGGCGCGCTCTACGCCGGCGTTCCCGTCGCCCCCGTGTCGCCTGCCTATTCGCTGCTTGGCGGCAACTATAAGCGGCTCACTGATGCCGTGTCGCTGGTCAAGCCGCATCTGGTGTTCGTCGAGGACGCGCAGCGGTTCGCCGGCGCGCTTGCCGCGCTCGGCGTGCCGCCTGAACGGGTGATCGCGGTCGATCGAGCGCATCCGGGCATGCTTTCGTTCGCTGCGTTGTCGTGCACCCCGATTGGCCAGGACGTCGACGCGCAGCATCGTAAGCTTGCAGGTAGCCTGCCCGCGAAATACATGTTCACGTCGGGCTCGACGGGCATTCCAAAGGCTGTCGTGCAGTCGCGCGCCAATCTCGCCGCAGCGCAGGAAATGGCGGCACGCGCGTTCAAGAAGGATCCGGATGAGGTTCCTGTCTATCTCGAGTGGCTGCCCTGGCATCACGTGATGGGCGGAAACCTCGTGCTGAATCGAATCCTACGTTTCGGGGCGACGCTATATATCGACGATGGAAGGCCGCTACCTGGCCGTTTCGATCAGACGCTCCGGAACCTGGGTGACATCGCGCCGACGGTGTATTTCAATGTGCCGTCTGGTCTGACGATGCTGATTGCTGAACTCGAGCGAGACGAGCGATTTGCGCAGCATTTCTTCTCGCAACTCAAGTATGTCTACTATGGCGGCGCAGCGCTGTCGCGCGACGTGTATGACCGCTTCCAAAAGGTCGCCGTGCGCGCGACGGGGGAGCGCATCGTGCTCACGTCGGCATTCGGGGCGACCGAAACCTCTGGTCCCGCCGTGATGCAGAACTGGGCGGTCGATGATGTCGGCTGTATCGGGCTGCCCGTTCCCGATGTCACACTGAAGCTGATCGAGGACCCCAATCTTCCAGGGCGCTACGAATTGCGGATCAGGGCGCCTAACGTCATCGAGCGGTATCTGGATGCGCCCGAGAAGACTGCGGCCGCATTCGACGATGAAGGGTTCTACATGCTTGGCGATGCGGTGCGCTTCGTCGATGCCTCGCGTCCGATCGCGGGACTGCGCTTCGCGGGCCGGTTCGCGGAGGATTTCAAGCTCGCGAACGGTACCTGGGTGCGTACTGCCGCATTGCGTATGCGCCTGATCGATGCGTGCAATCCGTTGATCAAGGAGGCCGTGATCGTGAGCGACGGCGCGGATACCCTCGGGTCGCTCGCGTGGCCCGATGCCAGTGCATGCGCGACGGCGTTGCCCGAGCTTGCCGGCTGCGGGATCCGAGATTTGGTGCGGCATCCGACGCTGCTGCGCGAGTTCGAGCGGCGCCTCGCAGCAGTCAATGCCGGGCAGACGGGTGCGTCGATGCGCATCGAGCGGCTGATGTTGCTGGAAGAGCCGCCGTCGATGCAGCACTATGAAGTGACCGACAAAGGCAGCATCAACCAGCGCGCCGTGATCGAGCGGCGCGGTAATTGCGTCGACGACCTGTTTGCAGTGCCTCGTATCGAGCATGTGGTGGCTTCGCCGTCCTGAGGGGCGGGCGTTAGCGTCCCCATCGAAGGTGGGCGAGGGGTGTTGGATCCGCCCCGGCTTGCATAACTGACGTTTTGCAGGCCGGGGCATTTTTTTGGGTTTCTCTGGCTGACGACGCAGCGTACAAGCGCGTTCCGGGGCACCCTGTCGTCGATTCCCGATGTCAGCCCGAAGTATCAATGTCGACGCGCCATTTCATACAGGAGACATTTAGCATGCCAAAACAATCGATAGATCGGCGGAAATTTCTGAAGGTCGCGGCAGCGGCAACCCTAGGCGGCACAGGAGAGCTGATGGCCAGTACGCAGACGGACCGCGCTGCCGATCTGCACGAGTTGGGGCTCGCCGCAGCGGCACGCGCGATTCGAAACCGGGAAATTTCGTCGGAGGCACTAGTCGGGGCACTGCTGGAGCGTTCGCGCGTGCACGCCGACCTGAAGGCCTTCATCACGATTGATGAAGCCGCTGCATTTGAGGCGGCGAGGCACGCCGACCAATTGGTTCGGGGTGGACGCAACGCGCCATTGCTTGGCGTGCCACTGGCGGTCAAGGATCACTACTTGACCAAGGGGCTGACGACCACGTTCGGCACGTCCGTGCTCGAGAACTACAAGCCGACGCGCGACGCGGCGGCGGTTGCGGGCATCAAGCAGGCGGGGGCGATTGTCATCGGCAAGAACAACCTCGTCGAGATGTCGTATGGCATCACAGGGCTCAACGCACATTATGGTCAGGTGAAGAATCCGTACGACGGCGCGCATGTCACTGGCGGGTCGTCGAGCGGTGCGGGGGCCTCGGTCGCCGCGCGCCTCGTTCCTGCGGCGCTCGGCGGCGACACGGTCGGCTCGATCCGGATTCCTGCTTCGCTATGCGGCGTGGTCGGATACAAGCCTACGCCGGGCCGCTGGCCGAATGAAGGCGTGGCGCCGATTTCCGGCACTCTTGACACGACCGGTCTTCTTGCTCGCAGCGTCGAAGACTGCGCGCTCGTGGACGCAGTGCTCACGAAGGGCCCCGTGCCCAACTGGAACGCGACACCCAACCTGAAAGGAGTCCGCCTGGCCCATGCGCCCCGGCAGTATCTGGCAGGCGTCGACGCGGATGTCGAGAGCGCTTTCCGCGAGACGCTGCGCAAGCTCAAGGATGCAGGGGGGGAGCTTGTCGAGGTAGACCTCGGAGCAGACTATCTTGCACTGACCGATCGCGTTACGTGGCCGATTTTCTTCCACGAGACGATGCCCGCGATTCGTGCGTTCCTTGCAGCCTATGATGTGCCTGTTTCCTTCGAGGACATCTATGCGGGCCTTGGTGACGAAATCAGGGCGCGATGGGTGCGTGCGGTGTTGCCGACCAGCGCGGGCTACTTTTCCACCGACAAGTACCGCACCGCGCTGACCACCCACCGGCAGGAGTTGCGCGGGCGCCTGGCGACGATCGCTTTCGGTCGGGCGGATGCTCTGCTTTTCCCGACGACGCCATGCGCGGCACCCCGGATCGACAATCAGTGGAAGTTCCAGGCCGGCGGCCGGGATGTCATCGATGTCTTCTTGTGCAGGAACACGCATCCGTCGAGCTCCGCAGGTGTGCCCGGGATCAATCTTCCGATGGCGCTGAACGCGCAAGGGCTTCCGCTCGGCCTGGAACTTGACGCGGCATTCGGGCGCGACCGCGACCTGCTCGCGCTGGCCGGCCGCGTCGAACGGGTAATCGGCCGCGTACCCGGGCCCGTTGGATTCGGTTCCGCGGCGTAGGTGCAGCGGTGGGAACGGAACAACCACATGGGTAGCAAAGACGTTCACTCATATGGGTAACACGTTGAGCGTTGGATAGCCCTGGTGGTTCAGCCGTTCCCTGATTGCTCCGATCACGCTCTGCACGTGCGGTGGCCTAGAGCCTCATGCGGAAGTTCCTCATTGTGGAAGCGTCGGAATGTTCATCCGCCGTTGCTGTGCGGCTAGCGTGGCCGCCGCTGGCGGCAGGGCGGTGGCACGCTTGAGCGTGCGGTATATGTGCTCATGCCTGCCGCTCCGTGCAGGTCGCCCGTCGCGATCCGCTTCGGCATGATGCCCAGCCTCAGCCACCAGCTCGACAGCTGTTGGCGCTGGTACCGCGGCTCGGTCCTGCCCGCGGCCGTGAGGATGTTGTGGATAATCGTGCGCGACGGCACCGGACCGAACCGGTCCGTCAGCAATTTCTGGATCTTCCTCGGCCCGTGTTCCTGTGGCCGCGCAGCTTCAGGATCGCTTTCTGAATTGCAGAGGGTCCGCCCCTACCTGTGCCGGTATTGGCTGCGCTCAGCCAGCCCGCCTAGACCTTCGCAGGTACCGCTCGCTCCGCTTGTAACCAGTCTTGCGGCTGATGCGATAGCGCTCGCACAAGGCGCTGACGCTGTCGACCTGCCGCAAGAGGTCGGCAATGAACGGTAACCGTTGTTCCATAGGTTTGAGTCCACTCTGGGGAATGAGAGTCTCCCGGTGCCAGTCGCAAATGCGGGGTAGAAAACTGTCCCAAGTGCTTGAACGTTTCTGTTACCTATATGGGGGAACCGTACTGGCCATCGATCTCGGCAAAGAGAAAGGCAGGCGGGGGCGGACTACGCTCAGACTGAGCGCGCGAGCCTGTCCTTGTCGTTTTGCTCGCGAATTGAAGTGCGGGCCAGTTCCCAGTCGTTGTCGGTCCAGTCCTTGAAATGGTAGAAGTTACCGCCGGTCGCCAGGGAGTTCGCGCCATCGATCGTCAGTGTCTGGCCCGTCAGCCATTCGCATCCGTCCGCCATCAGGAATGTCGCGAGATTCTGCAATTCCTCCATATGCCCTGCGCGTCCCATCGGGCTGCTGCCCTCGGCGCGGCCTGCGTCTTCGCGCCCCGGATACAAGCGCTTGCTCATGCCCTCGGTCGGAAAGACCCCCGGTGCGATTGCGTTCAGGCGGATCCGATGGCGTCCCCACTCGACAGCAAGCGATTTCGTCATCACGTTCACGCCAGCCTTCGACATTGCAGAGGGCACGACGAACGGGCCGCCGTTCATCACCCAGGTCACGAGGATCGACACCACACTGCCCGGCAGGTTGCCTGTGATCCAGCGCTTGCCGATCGATTGGGTCACGTAGAACGTGCCATGCAGCACGATGTTCGCGATCGCGTCGAAACCGCGCGATGACAGGTCTTCCGTCCGGCTGACGAAATTGCCCGCAGCGTTATTGACGAGCCCCGTTAGCGGCCCTTCCTTCCAGATGTCGTCGATCATCTGGTCGACTGCCTCGGCGCTGCGAATATCGACCGAGAAGCTCTTGACCGACCCGCCAAAGCGCCCCATCAATTCGTTGGCGCTTTCGCGCAGCACGCTTTCGCGGCGGCCGCAGATGTAAATATCTGCGCCGAGCTCCAGGTAGCGCGCGGCGATTTCCTTGCCAAGCCCCGAGCCGCCGCCCGTAATCAGAATGCGCTTGCCCTTCAGCAGGTCGTTTTTGAACATCGTGAGTTCCTTCGTCTAGTAAATGGATGAATGGTCATGCACCGGTCGCCACAACGGCCGCATTGCATCTGCCTAGCGGCGCACCGGCCGAACCTTCTTCGAGCAGTTGTTTCACTTGGTCATCCGAATAGCCTGCAGAGCGGAGCACCTCGACACTGTGTTCGCCCAGGCGCGGCGTTGGCGCGAGCGCCGGGAGCGGCGTGCCCGACCACGTGGTCGGATTGCCCAGTATGCGAATGCGACCTTCGCTCGGATGAATCTCTTCGCTGATGAAGCCTGTCGCATTCAGGTGAAGGTCGTTCAGCAGGTCCTCCATGGAGTTGACAGCCTGGTACGGAATGTCGGCGTCCTCGAGTAGGGTTTTCCATTGCGCGGACGTGCGGGTGCGCATCACGCCGGCCACCCATGCATACACTTCACGAATGTGCCGTGAACGGCTACGCTGGCTAGAAAACGGGCTTTCGCTGAACAGCTCGGGCTTGCCGATCGCCGTCAGGAACGTTTTCCAGTGCTTGTCGTTGTAGATCAGAACGCACAGGTAGCCGTCGGCGGTGCGGTATGGCCTTCGATCTGCCGACAGCAGGCGGTCGTAACCCGCTTCGCCTTCGCCGTCCACGCCTGTGGAAGCGCGTTCGCCATTCATGCCAGGCACGAACGTGCGGCCTGCCATGTGATCAGCCAGCACGAAATGCGCTACGCTTTCGAACATCGAAACTTCGACATGTTGGCCCAGGCCGTTGCGCTCGCGTGCAAACAGCGCGGCACTGATCGAGTACGCGACATGCAGGCCGGTCACCCGGTCCGCGATCGACACGGGCACGTACATCGGCTCCTCGGCGCCCGCCTGCTGCAGCAGCCACGGCAGGCCAGCCGCGCCCTGGATCAGGTCGTCGTATGCGGGACGCTCCGCGTACGGGCCGCGCGCGCTGTAGCCGCAGGCCGTCACGTAGACAAGGCGTGGGTTAACGGCCGCCAGCGCGTCGTAGCCCAGACCCAGCCGGTCCATTGCGGCGGGGCGGATGTTAGACAACAGCACGTCGGCATCCTTCGCGAGCGCCAGCAGCGCCTGCCGCGCCGCTGGCTTCTTCAGGTCGAGTACGACGCTCTTCTTGCCGCGGTTGTTGTGCATGAACACGTGGCCCATCTTCTCGTGTTCGTTACCGTGCGCGTCGACGCGCATCGAGCCTGCTGCGCGCACGTTGTCGCCGTCGGGTGCCTCAATCTTGATCACCTCGGCGCCGAGGCCTGCAAGCGTCAGCGTCGCAAGCGGCCCGAGCACGATGCTGGACAGGTCAAGGATGCGCACGTCGGCAAGCGGGCCGCGTGGATGTTCAGCGGACATGAACAGTCTCCTCCGATATATGACCGTTATTGGAAGGTGCGATGGCCACGCGTCAGAACTCGTCGGCGTGCAACGTCATCAGTGCATCGGCACCGCTCATCACCGCATCGAAATGCACGTCGGCCGCGGGCAGCAGACGCTTGAAAAAGAACGCTGCGGTACCGAGCTTGCCGTTATAGAACGGCGCGAGCTGCGGGTCTTCGGCGCGGCCTTTGTGCGCCGCGCAGGCCATACGCAGCCAGAGCCCGCCCAGCGCGACGAGCCCGAAGAGCTGCAGATAGTCGGTGGCCGCGCCGGCGACGTCGAGCTCGTTGCCGGTATGCCACGCGCGCAAGGCGGTCGTCGCTTCGCGCAGCTTGGCGGCCGCCGTGCGTTCGGCGGCGGCCATCGACGTGAGGTCGGCGATCGATGCGGCGCGCTCGGCGGCTTCATTGACGGACGCGAGCCAGGACTCGAACACGCGGCCGTCATCGAGCCCGATCTTGCGCAGCACGAGATCCAGTGCCTGAATGCCGTTGGTGCCTTCGTACAGGGGGATGATGCGAGCATCGCGATAGAACTGCTCCATGCCGTTCTCGTGCACGTAGCCGTGGCCGCCGTGAATCTGGATGCCGAGATCGGTCACCTTCAACGCACAATCGCTGAGAAAGCTCTTCAGCACCGGCATGAGCAACGCAAGCCGGTCCTCCGCAGCCTCGCCTTCGGGGCTGCCCGCGTGCGCGGCGCGTACGTCGAGCAGCAGAGCGGCGTCGATATAGAGCGCACGCATGCCTTCGACCAGCGCCTTCATCGTCATCAGCGAGCGGCGCACGTCCGGATGCGCGATGATCGGATCGCTGCCGTCGCTGTCTGCCCGCGACGCGCTGCCAGCCGCTCTCGGCGCGATACCCTGGCGGCGCTCCTTTGCATACGCCAGCGCGTTCTGATAGCTGATTTCCGAAACACCGGCGCTTTGCACGGCGACGGCCAAGCGCGCCGAGTTCATCATCGTGAACATCGCCCGCAGGCCGCCGTGCGGTTTGCCAATCAACCAGCCGCGTGCGCCGTCGAAGTTCAGCACGGCCGTAGCCTGCGCGCGGATCCCCATTTTGTGTTCGATGGAGCCCGTATTAACCTGGTTCGGCGAACCGGCCGGCGCGCCCGGCAGGTCCTCGACAATGCGCTTGGGCACGACGAACAAGCTCAGGCCGCGCGTGCCGGCCGGGGCTTCGGGCAACCGCGCGAGCACCAGATGCACGATGTTGTCGGTCAGGTCGTGGTCGCCGCTCGAAATGAAGATTTTCGTGCCGGTGATACGGTAGCTGCCGTCGGCCTCGGGCGTGGCGCGCGTGCGCAGCCGCGACAGGTCGGAACCGCTGTCCGGTTCGGTCAGGCACATTGTGCCCATCCATGATCCGTCGACCAATTTCGGCAGGTAAAGGCGCTTCAGTTCGTCGCTGCCGTGCGCGAGGATCGCGCGATAGGCACCATGCGACAGACCCGGATACATGCTGAATGACATCGAGCCGGCCGTTACGAGTTCCCGCACCAGCAGCGTGACAGAGGGCGGCAGGCCCTGGCCGCCCCATTCAGGCGCCGCGCCGAGCCCAGGCCAACCGTTCCGGCGATAAAGGTCGTACGCCTCCTTGTAGCCTCGCGGCGTCGTAACCGTCCCATTCTCGAAGTGGCAGCCCTCACTGTCGCCGGGCAGGTTGATCGGCACTAGCATGTCCTGTACGAAGGTGGCGGCGCTGTCGAGCACGGCCATCACGACGTCAAGTGTGGTTTCCTCGAAGCCGGGCAGCTTAGGGGTGTGCTCGTCATAGGCGAACACGTCTTCGAGCAGGAATCGGATTTCGTGAACAGGGGCGTTGTAGCTAGGCATATTGACTCGCTATAGAGAGGATTTTCGTTCCGGCTCTTCGGTGGCGTAGCTAGCTTCCGAGCCGGTCGCACTTTAAACTTGACAGTGTTATGTTATCTGCGGATACTCGACTGCGCAAGAGGAGATATCTTGCGAAAAACCCGAACGCCTAGATGCACCCAGGCAAGGGTGATGCATTGATCAACCGAATGAGGAGAGGCAGTATGCGAAGCCGTGGAACCCATCTTTTCCCGATGATGGATCGGGTCATCTTTGGCAAGCCGGCAGGCGTCACGCTGGCGGCTGAAGCGGAACGGTTAGGCGCGAAGCGTGTTTTCCTGATTGTCAGTCGCACGCTGAATACCACTACGCCTGAGATTGGCAAGATCGCCGAAGCGCTGGGCGAGCGCTACGCGGGCGTGTTCGACGGTGTGGCGCAGCACACGACGCGCGAGGGCGCCATCCAGACCACGCGTGCAGCGCGCGACGCGGGCGCCGACCTGATCGTTGCGATCGGTGGCGGCTCCGTAGTTGACATTGCAAAGATTGCGACGCTCTGTCTCGAGCACAACATTACGGAAGAACAGGGACTCGACGGCTTCGAAGTGCAGGTCGACGAACAGGGGCGGCGCACGATCGCGAATTTCCGTGGCCCGACAGTTCGGATGATTGCAGTGCCGTCGACGCTGTCGGGTGGCGAGTACAACGCCGGCTGCCTCGTCACCGATGTGCGCCGCAAGCTCAAGCAGACGTTCTTTCACCCGAAATTCATGCCGCTCGCGATCATCCTGGACCCGAACCTGCTGCGCTACGCGCCGGAGTCGCTGTTGCTCGGATCGGGAACGCGGGCGATGGATCACGCAATCGAGGCGCTGTGTGCGAAAAACGGGAATCCGCTCGTGGATGCGGCGGTGCTGCGTGGCATCGGGCTGATGCGCGAGTGGCTGCCGCGCGCACGCGCCGACCGCGACGATATCGATGCGGCAACGCAATGCATGGTGGCTTCGTGGTTGTGCTCGTTCGGCCTCCAGGCACGCGTGCCGATGGGCGCGAGCCATGCGATCGGCCACGTGCTAGGTGGAACCTGCGACGTGCCGCATTTCCTTTGCACACCGGTGATGATGCCCGGCATTCTCGCGTACAACCAGCCGGTGACTGTCGATGCGCAAAAGGCGCTGGCAGCCGCGCTAGGTCAGCCCGACATGTCCGCGTCGGACGCCTTCAGGGCGTTCTGCAAGGCGCTTGACTTGCCGACGAGCCTGCGCGAGGTCGGTGTGGGCGCTGACCAGTTCGAGCTGATTGCGCGCAATACGATGACCGAGTTCTTCATCTTCAGCAATCCGCGTTCCGTCAAGGACCCAGCCGGCGTTCTGGAGATTCTGAAGCTGGCCGCGTAAGGCACGAAACTCGGCCACCGTGCACGGGTATCGGCCTAATCACTGATGACCGCGCCCGCACCCTCGGGGCGGTCGCCGATGAGCGGGCGGGATGTCCGCGTCCCCCGGATACTCATGCGGCGGCGCGGGTTTTGCTCAGCACAGCCCCGGCTTCGACGACGGCCATGACTAATCTCCTGCCGGATGGGGCGGCCTACATTCTCCGGCGTACCTTCGGCGAGCCATCTCTGGGCCTGCAGGGATTGCAGGCTTCGCTCGCGACAGCGGGCAGCTATGGAGAACCTCGCTGCCCATCGTGTCGGCCATCTTCTGTCGTATGGCCGGGCTTATATCAGGCAGTCCGTTGCATCAACGCTTGACGTCCGGCACCGTGACCGGGACGACTTCGCTGGCCAGAATCTTGTGGCTCGGGTCGGCCAGCTCGAGCCGTAGCTTGTGCGGACCGGGCGCAAGGCCTACCACAATGACGGGATCCTCGCTGGTATGGGCCCAGGTGCCGGGGCCGTTATCAACCGTCACATGCAGGTGTCCGATACGCGGCGAGATTTCGACGGCCGTCTTGCCGAAGACCGGCATGACGCGGAAATTTTCGGTTCGGAACTGCACAATCACCACTCCGCGGGCCAGCGGCTCGGGCAGCGGAGGGTAGGGGATCAACTTTGGCGCCGGCTCGGAGTTGAGCGGAAGAATAGCCGGCGGCGTCTGTGCCAGAGCACTTGCGCAGAGTGCTACGCCAGCTGCGGTCAGGCAAAGCTGTTTGAGTAGGGATAGGGAACGCATGGTGATGTCCTTCTTGTCGCAGGAGAGTTGCTCGATGCACGAATCCGCCGGGATTCGCGCGCATGTACGGACCAGACATGCGATGAAGGAAGTGTGCGCCTCGTTACAACAGCATGACTGTCTGCGAGACGAAGCTTGCGCGATGAAAGCCTTCCTGGCCAGTAGACGCATGTACGGGAATGTATCCGGAAGGAAGACGGATACTTGGTCGTACAAAACTGCGCCCGGGTCACCACTAGGCAGATACATGCCCGACCTTCAATGGTGCATATACGAGAGCTCTTGTACTTCTTGATACCAACCAGGTGAAGACATGATGACCCAATCCAAAAACCGTCGGCTGCTTGCCGTAGGTGCCATCGGAGCCATGGCAGTGGCACTGATGGCTGGTTGCGCGAGCATCGGGAATACGGCAAAAGCGGAACCCGAGATTGGGTATGTGCAGATCAATCCCAATATGAAGCTCAGGCGCTTGGTCGTGCACAACACCACGCCGAAGGGCACCGTGCTGTTCCTGCATGGCTTCCCCGAGACGATCTACGCCTGGAGGGACATTTCCACGGAATTGGGCAAGGACTACGAAATCCATGCCTTCGACTGGCCGGGTTATGGCGATTCGTCGCGGCCTTCAGCGGACAGGTTCTCCTATGCACCGCGGGACTACGCCAAGGTGCTGAAGGACTATATCAAGCAGACCGGGATCGACAAACGGAATCTGGTGATCTATGCGACCGACATCGGCGCTTTGCCCGCCTTGCTCGCAGCCATCGACGATCCTGCGATTGCGAAGCGCATCATCGTCGGCGACTTCGCGCCGTTCAACCGACCGCAATACATGCAGGAGCGACTGCAAGGCCTTAAGGAGCCGACGTCGGCGGAAGCGGTGCGGGCGGCCTTCAACAAGACGCGCGACGAGATTCTGCAGAATGCCTTCACGCGCGGCCTGCCTGCAGCGTCGCAATATGAGGTGTCACAGGAATTCAAGGCCGATATGGCGCGTGGTTGGTCAAACGGAACCCTGACGACCGCGGATGCTTTCTATCACTACTATTCACACTTCACCCGCGACGAGGATTACTTCGAGGGAAACCTGGCGAAGCTGAAGACCCCCGTCAAGGTAATCTGGGGCGAGCAGGACATCTACATCCGGAAAGAGATGGGCGAGGAACTTGCGAAACGCGCCGACCTGGAATTCGAACTGCTGCCGAACATCGGCCACTATCCACACCTCCAAAGCAAGGAAACTACCATTGCCGAGGTGCGCAGCGCTTTCGATGGGAAGTAGCTCCTAATTCCGGACCACCCGCCGGGCGCGTTTGCGCCGGCGGCTTTGCCAAGCCGAGAGTTCTTTAATTACTTGCCGAGAATGGCCTTGTTGCGCGCGTCGATCAGCTCGGCCGTTCGCTCCGTCGCGCCGTCGCCAGGCTCAAGACGCACGTCGCGCAAGCCCAGCGTGCGCGGACCCACGCGCAGCCTGACGGGTTCGACCGGCTCGCCGGTGCTGTCCTCGACGAGGCGGATGGGGGGCTGCCTCGCACCGCACCATTCGTCGCCCCATTGCATCAGCGCCACGATTATCGGATAAAGCGCCTCGCCCTTTTCCGTCAACCGGTACTCGGTGCGCCGTTCGTTGCCCTCGGCCACCACCTTCACCAGCACACCGTGCTCGATCAGCGTGTTCAGCCGCGTGGTCAACACGTTTCGCGCGATGCCCAGTCGGTTCTGGAAGTCGTCAAAGCGTGTCGTGCCCATCATGCACTCTCGCACGATAAGCAGGCTCCACCATTCGCCGACCTGCTCCAGCGCGCCCGCCACGGAGCAGTTCATCCCTGTGAAAGTCTTGCGATACATAAGCCATATCGTAGACGAAAAAGTTGCATGAGACAACTTAATGCGTTATCGTAAGTTTCATCAAGAAACTTTTACGGGCTGCGGCCCGGCAATTCCCCAACGGGCGGCTCTATGTGCCGCGAAGGACATTCACATGGATAAACGTCTTATCGTTCTGGCCAGCGGCATGTTCGCGATTGGCACGGACAGCTTCGTGGTTGCCGGGGTGCTGTCGCAGGTCTCGGCCTCGCTCGGCGTGTCGGTAGCGTTGGCTGGCCAGATGGTCACGCTGTATGCGATCAGCTATGCGCTGCTGTCGCCCGTCATCGCTGCGGCGGCAGCGCATTGGCCGCGAAAGCGGTTGCTGCTCACGGGCCTCGCGGTGTTCGTAGTGGGCAACGTGGTGACTGCCGTGGCGCCAAATATCGAACTGGTGCTGGCCAGCCGGCTGATCGCGGGCCTCGGCGCCGCCATGTTCAGCCCGACCGCGACGGCCACCGGGGCGTCGCTGGTGCCGCCCGAGCAGCGTGGCCGCGCGCTCGCCATCGTGATCGGCGGTCTGTCCAGCGCGACGGCCCTGGGCGCGCCGCTGGGCACCTTCATCGGCGGCGCGCTGGACTGGCGCGCGACGATGTGGTTCGTGGCAGCCGTCGGCACGCTAGCCGGGCTGGGCGTGGCCTGGCGCTTACCGAAGATCCCGACGCCGGCGGCTGTCAGCCTGTCGCGCCGCCTCGCGCCACTGGCGGATACCCGCGTGCTGCTAACGCTGCTGACCACCTGGCTGGTCTACGCGGGCCTCTTCCTCGTCTACACGTACATCGGCCTCAGCTTCGACCGGGCCACCGGCGGTGACTCGCGCGTGCTGGCAGCTTTGCTGCTGCTCTGGGGTGTGTCGGCGACGGCCGGCAATCTCGCCGCCGGCCGTCTGACCGACCGCTACGGCAGCCGCCACATCATCAATGCCGCCATCGTCGTGCTCATCCTCGACTTCGCACTGTTGCCGCTGACGTCGGCGTCGCTCGTGACCGCCGTGCCAGCGCTGATCGTCTGGGGCGTCTGCGGCTGGGGCTTGCTGGTCCCACAGCAGCACCGCCTTATCAGCATCACGCCGGCCGCCGCGCCGCTGCTGATGGGGCTAAACTCGGCGGCGATCTACGTCGGCGTATCGATGTCCGGCGTCATCGGCGGCGCGGCCATTACCTGGTTCGACCGTCATGCCCTCGGCGTCGTCGGCGCCGTCTTTATTGCGGTGGCGCTGTTCGTCGCCGAACGGGCGCGGCGGCGGATCGAGCGGCCGGAAGGGCAGCCGGCCGGCGTGGTAGCCGCAACGTCCGGCACGGCGCGCTAACACCCTGGAAGGAACCCGCCGGGCGCGCGTGGCACACCGCCGGATCGAACCGCCGACGAATCAACCGATGGATTGGCAGTAGGGCACCGCAGACAGGCAGAACGGCGGGGCCCGCGGGCGGCGTTGGCAATTGGGGGGTGGCGGTACTGGTCGGTTCGACTGGCACGCTGGTCGTAAGGCAGCGGCTTGACTGTTTGCCGCCTAGTGAAGTGTTTGCCCTTGGCTGAGACATTTTGTGGGATCCGAGGCGATCTCAGTTTGGCAGCGGCAACCCGTTTGAGACCGGACGGGTTGCATCATTCAGAAAAGTTTGGATGCGCACCGATATCGTCGGCCCCAATGGAGATTGATTACGCTGGCTCGGCAATTGCCGTTTTCATTGTGACGAACTCTTCGGCTGCCGTGGGGTGGATGCCCACGGTACTGTCAAACTGAGCCTTCGTGGCCCCCGCGCGCATGGCCACGGCAAAGCCCTGCACCACCTCTCCTGCGTCCTCGCCGACCATGTGTATCCCAACCACACGATCGGTGTCGGCGTCGACGATAAGCTTCATCAGCGTACGCGTCGCCCTTCCACTCAAGGTATGCTTCAAGGTACGAAATGTACTGCGGTAGATTGCTACCCGTTCGAAGCGGGCACGTGCTTGAGTCTCGCTCAGGCCTGCGGTCGCGATGTTCGGGTGAGTAAACACCGCTGTCGGAATGGCGGCGTAGTCCATGCAAAGCGTGTCGCTACCGAACAACCGGTCTATCAGCACAGTCGCTTCCCGCAACGCAACGGGCGTGAGTTGCACGCGGTCGATCACGTCGCCCACGGCATGGACGGACGGCACGCTCGTTTGAAAGCAGGCGTCGACCGCAATGGCGCCGTCGGGTGTCAGATCGACGCCGACCTCTTCGAGTCCAAGTCCAAATGTATTGGGCCTGCGGCCGGTCGCAAAAAGCACAGCATCTGTCACAATCGCCTGCCCGTTAGACAGTGCGACGATGCGGCGTCCAGCATCACTCTGTACCTGCTGCACCGTTGCGTCGAACCGAATCTCGACCCCATCAGCTGCCAATTCCGCTTGCAGGAATTCCCGGACGTCATCGTCGAAGCCGCTGAGCAGTCCGGTACCACGGTGAACCAATACCACCTCGGCACCAAGCGTCCGGAAGATCGAGGCGAACTCACAGGCGATATAGCCTCCGCCAACTACTAGCAACCGTCTTGGCACTTGAGGAAGATCGAACATGGCGTCCGACGTCAGGACCAGTTCCCGCCCGGGGATGTCGGGAAGGGTCGCGCTCGCGCCAGTTGCCACCAGCACATGCGCAGCCGTTACCGATTGATCGCCGATGACGACTGTGTGCGCATCGGCTAGCCGGGCACGACCATGCAGGATCTGGACACCGCTGGATGTGAGCATCTGCTCATAGACCCCATTGAGGCGAGCGATTTCTGCAGCGCGTCGATCCTTGAGTGTGGGCCAATCGAGATGCTGATCTGATGACAGTGCCCAGCCAAAGCCAGACGCCTCTGCGAAGGCATGCGCGTAACTCGCCGCATAGCTGTAGAGTTTTTTTGGAATACAACCCACATTGACGCAAGTCCCGCCCATGGCGCCTTGCTCCACCACGGCGACGCTTGCTCCGTGCCCCGCGGCCAGACGAGCGGCACGCACTCCGCCACTGCCACCGCCAATCACCAGCAAGTCAAAGTCGAAGGCCTGCAAGTCCTGCTTGAGTTGGTTCTGCATAAGAATCTCCGTGAGCGGTCAAACCGGCAATCGCAGCGAATGAGTATGTGGGATACCGACTATCGGTGATGGCAGAGCCATCCGGCAATGCCGCGCAGGCAAAGACGCTGATTCGTGCTTTGAATGACGGCCGCCGCGCCGTGGCTACTTGCCGAACAACGCCATGTTGACGCCGCGCAGCCAGCGATTGCCTGGGTCGCCATGCTGGCTGCGGTGCCAATGCTGTTTCACGTCGTAGCGGGGGAAATCGAAGGGCGGGGCGAGCAGGCGCAGTTCGCCGTGGTCGGCATAGACCTCGCCAATCGATTGACTCACGGTGGCAATCAAGTGTGTGGCGGCGACAACCTGAGGAACGCTGAGGAAATGGGGGCAGCGTAGCTGCGCATTCCTCTGGATGCCGTTTTCCCGCAAATATCGCTCTACGAGATCATGTGTACGGCTCTCAGATTGCACGACGACGTGGGCAGCTCGGCAGTATCGTTCGCGAGTTAGCTGCCTGGCAGCGAGAGGGTTATGACTTCCAGTCAGGCAGACAAAGCCGTGGGTGAACAGCCGTTGCTGGTACATGTCTGTGCCGGTGAGATCGGGCAAATGTCCCATGGCGAGGTCCACCTCACCGCGCTGCAGGCCTTCACCAAGTTCGCGCGGGCTCAACGATACGGTCACGACGCTGACGCGGGGCGCCACGCCAGCAAGATGGCGTAGCAGCCGAGGCAGAAACGTTAGCTCACCAATATCCGACATGGCAATAGTGAAGTTCCGTTTGCTCGACGACGGGTCGAACTGGGGGGTAACGAGAATACGCTCCCGTACTTCGGCGAGCATGTCTTGTATTACCGGCGCGATGTCGACGGCCCTGGCGGATGGCTGCATGCCGGCGTGGGCCTTGACGAAGAGCACGTCTCCCATCTGTTCGCGCAAGCGCTTGAGCGCGTGTGACAGTGCGGGCTGGCTGAGTCGGAGTTCCTCGGCAGCTTTTCCCAGATGGCGGTGACGCCATAGGGCGTCGAAGATGCGCATCAGATTGAGGTCGAACTGATCCATCCGCAGAATGCAGCAATCTGTCGCTGAGTCGATGCGCGCCGGTGCGCGCGGAAATAAAAATCCTGGCAGGCTCGCCACCGTGAAAGCCACATGCAGCGATGCCATCGGGGACGCGCGCGGAGCTTAACACACACGCGGCGGCTGAGCGGCGACGGATTGTTTCTCGGTGTTGCCGGCGACAACTTCCATGCCGTCTGCGGTACCGAGGCAACGGGGCGATGCATTCCATTGGCGCACATATGCCGGCGCGGTGAACAGCCATGCGAGGCGATCGTAGTACTCCGATGGCGTGCGTCCGGCAAAAACCGAATTGCGCACCAGGCGCTCGACCCCCCCGGCATGGTAGATCCTGTCTAGCATCAGCGATGAGATCTGGACGCGAGCCGACCGTACGATACGCACATCCTGATATCTCAGAAATGCCTGCTCGATGTTTCCGTCGGCAGCGTCCAACTCCGTGGCGAGCGAAAGCGCATCTTCAAGCGCCATGGCTGCGCCCTGCGCAATGTACTGCACCATGGGGTGTGCTGCATCCCCCAACAGGGTAACCCGACCGGCGGTCCAGTTTGCAGCGGGTGGGCGTTGACGGAGCACGTACCGCTGGAACTTCGGAGCCAGCGACAACACGCGTCTGGGTACATGGGACCAGTCCGCGAAAGCAGCAGCGGCTTCCTCGGTCGACGCCTCACCCTCAATCATTTCCCGCTCGCCGGTTCTGACCGTTGCGCCGATATTGAACTGGGTCCAGTCGCTCACCGGGTAGTAGATCAAATGAGCATCGGGGCCCGTCCACAACGTGGGGTAGGGATGCTGCAGATCACGCGGCATATGAGAAGCCGGTATCAGGGCGCGATAGATCACCGCGCCGATTGGTACCGGATCGCCATCGCCGATGAGTTGCTGGCGGATCCGGGAGTGGACGCCGTCCGCGCCGACAAGGGCGATTCCACGAAGAGTGGCACCGGAATCCGTGGTAAGCGTGACGACATTCTCATACTGCTCGTATCTGACAATCCTAGTATCCGTCCTCAGTTCGACAAGGGGGTGTCCCGCGCATGCCTCCAGCAAGGCATTATGCACGTCGGCACGATGTGCGACGGCGTAAGGATTGTCAAAACGCTGCAGGAACTCGCGGCCGCACGGGATGCCGCCAACAGGCTCGCCGCTGATGCCGTCCATCATCAGCATCTGCTCGATCAGTAGTGCCTGTCGCTTGATCTCGCCGCCGACCCCCAATGCGTCGAGCACTGACAGGGCATTTGGCGCGACCTGGAGCCCCGCTCCCACTTGGGCGAAGCGGGGCGCTTGTTCGCATACGAGTACTCGAAACTGCTTCTGCGCCAGCGCCAATGCGCATGCAAGTCCGCCGATGCCACCGCCAGCGACGATAACAGGCAGTTGGCTCCTGCTCAATTTGGTCATTAGAACCTCCTCCATCTCAAGACAATCAACTTGCCAGGGACCGCCACACGGGCCGCCACTCTGAGCCGTCCCGCGGGCGTTTGATTCAGGCTTACAGGGGACGGTAGGCAGCCGCGAACCGCTGGCTGTTGTCCGGGATGGCTTCGCGGTAAGCCGGTCGCTCCTTCGTTCGCGCAACCCAGTCCTTCAACGCCGGCTTGGTAGACCAGAGCCCTGACAGGTTCAACTCCTCAAGCCGGTCGATAAACGGAGCTGCCGCAATGTCAGCCAATGAGTATTCGCGACCACCGAGCCACCTGGCCTCGGTAAGGCGGGCCTCCATGCGCTCCAGGGCGCGACCCATAGTCTGGCGCGCAGCCTCGACCTTGTCGGCGTCGATCGGGGCGCGCGCCGCCTTAACGAGTTCTTCCGCGCGCGCCTTGTTGGGGTGGGCCTCGACCATGGCAGCGAGCTCGGCATCCGACCGCCGTGCCAGATCGGGACTCATCATCAACGCGAAGGTCGCCGGGCGGATCGCCGGGTGCAGAACGTCGTCTTCATATTTCACCCAGAAGCGTGCGCGAGCACGTTCGACCGGATCGACGGGCATCAGGCGAACTTCGGGAAAGATCTCTTCGAGATATTCGTTGATGAGCGTGCTTTCATGGATGGGGACGCCATCATGAACAAGCGTTGGCACCACCCCGTTTGGATTGAGGGCGAGATACTCCGGCCTGGTGTGCTCAAGCTTCATCAGGTCGACAAACCTACTTTCCCAAGGTAGCCCCTTCTCGGCGAGGCAAAGACGAACCTTGATCGAACAAAATGAGCGCCAATCGTGATACAGCGTCAGCATGTGAGTCTCCGTGTCCGGTTGAGGTGGTCGCAGCGTACGTGGACGTTTATCGCGTGGTCAATCCGCTAGTCCGTGAAAACGACGGGTACGCTGATCCTCTGGCGTCTTCTCGAGCTCAATTCCGGCGTCACGACTGGCTCGCAAGGAGATCATTCGACTTTTGAATAACGGTCTTTTGCCCCGTGCTATTGCCGCATGGTCGTACTTCGTCGATCGTGCAGTCCACGACGCGACGCAGGGCACAGAACGTCGGATTTCAATTGGATTCGTGAACCTTCCGGAGGATGGTTAAGTGAACACAGATATTCGAAGAACGATCGACGAGTCGCCCATGAGCGCACTTCAGACGATTGCCGTGACCGCCTGCATTGTGCTGAACATGCTTGACGGGTTCGATGTGTTGACCATGGCATTCACGGCGGCACGCTTGGCGCACGAGTGGCAACTGAATGGCAAAGAGCTTGGCATGCTGCTTAGCGCGGGGTTGATCGGTATGGGAGCCGGATCGATTCTGATCGCACCGCTTGGAGACAAACTTGGCCGTCGCAAACTTATCCTATTCTGTCTCTGCATTATCGGCAGCGGCATGCTCGCAAGCGCTTTCACGCAACACGTCACGCAACTTGCAGTCGCACGCCTGTATACGGGCCTTGGTATCGGCGGGATGGTCGCGAGCATCACAGTGATCGCCGGCGAGTATGCGTCAAACAAATGGCGTAGCACTTCGATTGTCATGCAGCACACCGGATATGCCGTCGGGGCTGCCATTGGTGGGGTGATTGCGGGTTACCTGCTATCTGTTGGGGGATGGCGTAGCGTTTTCGCTTTCGGCGGCATCGCTACGCTTCTGGCCATTCCCATGGCCTTCGCGGTGCTGCCCGAGTCGATCGACTTTCTGCTGGCCAAACGCCCTGCCGACGCGCTAACAAAAATCAATCAAACGCTTGTCAAGATGAAGCGCGCGCCGATTGCCGCATTGCCCACTGCGATCGCGGACACCATTGCCGCGGAAGCCTGGGAGGGTTGGTCTGCACTACTGAAGAGACCGCTTCTACCTCGGACGCTAGCCCTGTGGTTGGCGTTCTTTTTCGTCATCGGCAGCTATTACTTCGTTGCCAGCTGGACGCCCAAGCTTCTGGTCGAGTCAGGCCTGTCGGCTGAACAAGGCATTACCGGTGGGGTGCTACTAAATCTTGGAGGTATTGTCGGCTCATCGCTGTTCGGTCTGCTAGCGGCCAGGTTTGGTCTGCGCCCACTGCTCGTCGCAACACTGTTGGGTGGCGCCCTGCTCATGGTTGGCTTCGGTGCCAGCATTATGTCCCTCAAGATCGGCATGGGGATCGCCGTGCTGCTTGGCGCCGCGCTTACCGCGTCCGTTGCTGGGCTGTATGCCTTGTCTTTGACGCTCTATCCATCTCCGATCCGAACTACGGGAATCGGCTTTGCGGCTGGTATCGGCCGCATCGGCGGAATGCTTTCGCCAATCACGGTCGGAGTGTTGCTGGACATCGGGTGGACCATTCCCAACCTGTACTTCCTCTTTCTTCTACCCATGGCAGGTGCCGCAGTTGCAGTGGTCACTTCGCCCATACGGCTGCCAACGCAGCGTGATCGACGCGGTTCTATCGCGTCATAAAGAGAAGAACCACGAGGAGGAGACTCATGAAGTTCCATAAACTGGCGCTGGCATGTGCCGCCAGCATGCCGGCGCTCGCCTGCGCCCAATCGGCTACGCTTTATGGCGTAGTAGATAGTGGTGTCGAATACGTCAATCACGTCGGCGCCGCCAACAACAGTGTGGTTCGTATGAACTCACTGTCCGGCACCGTGCCATCCCGCTGGGGTCTGCGTGGGAGCGAGGATCTTGCCGGCGGAACAAAAGCTAACTTCGCGCTGGAATCCGGCTTCGCGCCAGACTCGGGGGCAAGCAATCAAGGCGGGCGTTTGTTCGGACGCCAGGCCTGGGTCGGACTTTCCGGCGGCTGGGGGCAAGTATCGCTGGGGCGTCAATATACGATGCTGTTCTGGGCGATGCTCGACGCGGACATTCTCGGCCCGAATTCGTTTGGTTCCGGCTCGCTGGACAGCTACATTCCCAATGCGCGTGCTGACAATGCCATTGCCTACAAGGGCAAGTTCGGAGGCCTGACAGTTGGGGCGACCTATAGCCTTGGGCGCGACGCAGTGAATGCGGGACCGAGTCCGGCGGGGACAAACTGTGCAGGCGAGAACCCGGCAGACCATTCTGCCTGCCGCGAGTGGTCGGTAATGGTGCAGTACGAAGCCAAGCAATTCGGCGTGGCCGCAGCCTATGACGCGATCCGTGGTGGACCAGGCGCGTTCGCCGGGCTGAATACCAGTGGGAAGTCCGACGAGCGCCTGTCACTCAGTGGGTATGCGCTATTGCAGAGAACGAAAATCGGCGTCGGCTGGCTGCGCCGCGACAATGAAGGAAGTCCCACAGGGTTGAGCGATCTTTGGTACGCGGGCGCGTCTCATGACCTGACGCCGAACACTAATGTCGCCGGTGAGATCTACTACCTGCGCTATCACGGTAACGGCAACAGCACGATCCTGTATGCAGTGCGCGCCGTCTACAACTTCTCCAAGCGTACTTCCGTCTACGGCACAGCGGGCTACATCAACAACTCCGGACAGATGGCGCTCTCTGTCAGCAGCGGGACGGCCGGGGCCAATCCTGGGCCGGGCGTGTCGCAACTTGGGGCCATGCTCGGCGTCAAGCATCTCTTCTGAATGCGGCTTCTGGCCGTCTATGATCTCCCCCGATCTCCATCGTGGTAAGAACAGCAATCTGGAGTTCCACATGACCTTCGTTATCCCTCCCATGCCTGCAGTCACGATTCCCGTCGCGGGTGGCAATGGACAATTCCCCGTGCGCCGCATCTACTGCGTGGGCCGTAACTATGCCGCGCATGTGCGCGAGATGGGCATGGACCCGAGCCGAGAGCCTCCTTTCTTCTTTTGCAAGCCGACCGATGCGATCGTCGTAGCACCGCCGGGCGGCGGCGTGCGAATCGCCTATCCGCCGGCGACCGAACAGCTTCACTTCGAGATCGAACTCGTAGCGGCCATCGGTCGTGCGGGACGCAACATACCGGTCGAGGAAGCTAATTCGTACATCTGGGGCTATGCGGTGGGCATCGATATGACGCGCCGCGATCTGCAGATCGCGGCGCGCGACCGCGGCCGACCCTGGGAGCTGGGAAAGGGGTTCGATCAGTCTGCGCCAATCTCGCCGCTGCACACTGCGCTGGAAGTCGGCCATCCCGCCGCCGGGGAAATCTGGCTGCAGGTCAATGGTCAGGACCGCCAGCGCAGCAACCTTGACAAACTGATCTGGTCGGTGCCGGAGATCGTCGCAAACCTGTCGAAATTCTTTGAACTGAAACCCGGAGACCTCGTCTTCACTGGCACCCCTGAAGGAGTCGGGGCGGTACACAGCGGGGAGGTTATGCGTGGGGGTGTCTCAGGCATCGCCGACATTGAAGTGCATGTAGCCTGAGCGCTGGCCGACCATGGATCTATATACCTTCTTCAACAGTTCCGCGGCGTATCGCGTTCGCATCGCCATGGCGCTGAAGGGCATCGCATGGCGGCACGTCGGCGTGAATCTGCGCGCCGGCGAGCAAAACCTTGGGGAATATCAGACACGCAATCCCAGCCGGTTGGTTCCGACGCTGCAGGATGGCGATAGAACCATTACGCAGTCAATTGCGATCATTGACTACCTCGATGCCAAGTGGCCGGTGCCACAGCTAATTCCCATCGACGGGTCGAGTCGTACACGGGTGCTGGAGGTGGCGCTCACCATCGCCTGTGATGTACACCCGTTGAACAATATGCGGGTGCAGAAGTACCTCAGCGACCCCTTGGGTATCGCCGACGCTGCGAAGGCCGAATGGATTGAGCATTGGCTGACCGCCGGCTTCAGCGCGTTGGAACCTTGCTTGCCTGCAAATGGCGGATGGTGCGTCGGGGACGCACCAACGCTGGCGGACTGCTGCCTGGTGCCACAGGTCGCCAACGCGCTGCGCGTGGCGTTCAGCCTCGACCCGTTCCCACGCGTTCGCCGGGTCTACGAACACTGCATGCGTCGCGAGGCATTCAGGGCAGCGGCGCCAAGTGCGCAGCCCGACTATGTTTCCGCCCACTGAAATTGATGCAGGAGGCATCCGATCGTGACTACCACCACCGCAGATTTGCAGACCCGACGTGATACGTTCTACCGTGAACTAGAGCCACACGCCATGGCTGCCCTCTGGACGCGCTTGCGCAAGCTTATTCCCTCGGAACCCACCCCGGCTGGCAGTGCGCACCGCTGGTCCTACGCCACGGCCCGTCCCTACCTGATGGAATCGGCGACGCTCATTTCGGCCGAGGAAGCCGAGCGGCGTGTGCTACTAATGGAGAACCCGGGCTTGCCAGGCTCCTCGCGCGTCACCAGCACGATGTATGCTGGCCTCCAGCTGATCCTGCCCGGTGAAGTCGCCCCCGCGCACCGCCATACCCAATCAGCACTGCGCTTCATCGTTGAAGGCTCAGGCGCCTACACGGCCGTGGACGGGGAGAAGACATATATGGAGCCGGGCGATTTTGTCATCACGCCAGCGTGGACCTGGCATCATCATGGCCACGAGGGCAGTGGGCCCATGGTGTGGCTAGATGGCCTCGATATTCCCATCGTGTCATTCTTCAACGGCGGCTTTCGCGAGGAGTTCGAGTCCGGCGAATCACCTGTCACCCGGCCCGCGGGCGATGCCATCGCGCGCTATGGCACCGGTCTACTGCCGGTGGGCTACAAGTCGTCCACGATGAATTCCCCGGTCTTCAACTATCCCTACGCGCGCACGCGCGAGGCGCTGTTCGCGTTGCCACACGCCGGCTCGCCCGATCCGCACACCGGTTACCTCATGCGCTATTCCAACCCGGTGGACGGCGGATGGGCCATGCCGACCATTGCAACCATGATCCGGTTGCTGCCAGCCGGCTTCGCGACGTTGCCGTACCGCTCGACGGAAAGCACCGTCTTCGTATGCGTGGAAGGCGGTGGCTATGCCGTGATCGGCGACCAGCAGTTCGAGATTGGGCCGCACGACATCATCGTAGTGCCGGGCTGGAGCCGTTACACGCTGCATGCGGATCACGACCTTGTACTGTTTTCATATTCGGACCGCGTCGCGCAGGAGAAGCTTGGCCTGTTCCGCGAGCAGCGCTTCTAAGGCGGGTGGCTGGCATCATGACTACGGTCGTTTTGTATGGGGACTTTGTCGACAGCATTGCAGCCGCACTGCAGTTTATCAGTCACTATCATCCGCCTGGCTATATCCGGCACCTCGCGCAGGCTTACGAGCGCGAGGCCAGCCAGCCGGCCAAACAGGCAATCGCCCAGATCCTGATCAACTCACGGATGTGCGCAGAGGGCAGGCGTCCGATCTGTCAGGATACCGGCATCGTCAATGTATTCTTACGCGTCGGCATGGAAGTTCGCCTCGGCGGATTTCCGGCGAGCGTTGTCGATGCGGTCAATGCAGGCGTACGCCGTGCCTACCGTGATCCGGACAATACGCTGCGTGCGAGCATCGTCGAAGATCCGCTGTTCGGGCGGCGCAACACCGGCGACAACACACCTGCGGTCGTTCATGTTGAACTCGTGCCCGGCAACACCGTCACGGTCGACTTGATGGCCAAGGGGGGCGGCAGCGAGAACAAGAGCAAGTTCGCGGTGCTGATGCCCAGCGACTCTGTCGCGGACTGGGTCGTCAGCATGGTGCCATCCATGGGTGCCGGCTGGTGTCCCCCGGGGATGCTTGGTATCGGGGTTGGTGGGACGGCCGAGAAAGCCATGCTGCTGGCCAAGCAGAGCCTCGCGAATCCGCTCGACATGCTTGATATCCAGTCTCGCGGTCCGCGTAATGCATTGGAAGCGCTGCGCATCGACATTCATGATCGCATCAACGCTCTCGGCATCGGGGCACAGGGTCTTGGCGGATTAACTACCGTGCTCGACGTCAAGATCGCCACCTACCCAACACATGCCGCAAGCATGCCGGTCGCTGTCGTGCCGAACTGCGCGGCAACCCGGCATGCGCAATTTGAACTCGATGGTAGTGGCCCGGCCATGCTCACGCCACCGTCCTCCGACCTGTGGCCGGATCTGCCATTTCCGGACGGTACTGAGAGCCGCAGGGTCGACCTGAACACACTGACTCGAGAGGAAACAACGACCTGGCGTGCTGGCGAGACTCTCCTGCTTTCGGGGCGAATGCTGACCGGACGTGACGCCGCGCACAAACGCATCGATGAAATGCTCGCGCGTGGCGAGTGCTTGCCGGTTGACTTCCGGAATCGCATGATCTATTACGTCGGCCCCGTTGATCCAGTGCGCGATGAGGTAGTGGGCCCTTGTGGCCCGACCACATCGACAAGAATGGACAAATTCTCGGAACGCATGCTCCCATCCACCGGCCTGCTCGGCATGATCGGCAAGGCCGAGCGCGGACGGGCCGCGATCAGTGCGATCGTGGCGAACCGCTGCGTCTACCTGGCGGCCACCGGGGGCGCCGCATATCTGATCTCCAAGGCAATAAGATCTGCCCGCATCCTTGCGTTTGGCGATCTCGGCATGGAAGCCATCTACGAGTTCGATGTGGAGAACCTGCCCGTGGTCGTCGCCGTGGATACCAGTGGCAATAGCATCCACGAAAGCGGACCGCGCACTTGGCGCATGGCGGTGGCATGACATAGACGCTTCAAAAGAACACCGTGTCATTGGAGGCTACAGCTGCGGAGGACCTGCCGAACGACCCGAATGAGGGAATGACTATAGCTTGCATCCAACTGAGCGCCAGGTTCAGGGCGGACTGGCCGCGCCGCAGCGTGGCGAGTGTGCCTGCGGGTACTTGCCGACGTTGATATCGCGATCCGGATTGTCCGGTGGTCGACATGGATCTTTGGGCCGCCGGAAATCGGCAGGCACAAGGGGCGGGAGGGGCGGTGGCTTGCACTGTCGCTTGCATGAATGGTCATCCTGCGATCAGAACGTACCATCGCCCGTGTTTGGGTGTCAGATCGCCTTGAACATTTCCTCGACCACCTTCTTGGCGTCGCCGAACACCATCATGGTCTTGTCCATGTAGAACAGCTCATTGTCCAGGCCGGCGTAACCGGCCGCCATCGAACGCTTGTTGACGATGATGGTCTTGGCCTTGTACGCCTCCAGGATCGGCATGCCGGCGATCGGCGACTTCGGATCGGTCTTGGCCGCCGGGTTCACCACGTCGTTGGCGCCGAGCACCAGCACCACGTCGGCCTGGCCGAACTCGCTGTTGATGTCTTCCATCTCGAAGACCATGTCGTACGGCACCTCGGCTTCGGCCAGCAGCACGTTCATGTGGCCCGGCATGCGGCCCGCCACGGGGTGGATCGCGTACTTCACGGTCACGCCCTTCTCGTGCAGCTTCTCGGTCAGCTCCTTCAGGGCGTGCTGAGCGCGCGCCACCGCCAGACCATAGCCCGGCACGATGATCACGGTCTCGGCATTGCCCATCAGGAAGGCCGCATCGTCAGCGGAGCCCGACTTCACGTTGCGCTGGGCCTGCGCCCCGGCCGCGCCGGCCGCGGCCGCGTCGCCGCCGAAGCCGCCCAGGATCACGTTGAAGAATGAGCGGTTCATCGCCTTGCACATGATGTACGAGAGGATCGCACCGGACGAACCCACCAGCGAGCCGGCGATGATCAGCATCGGGTTGTTCAGCGAGAAGCCGATACCGGCTGCCGCCCAGCCCGAGTATGAGTTCAGCATCGACACCACGACGGGCATGTCGGCACCGCCGATCGGAATGATAATCAGCACGCCGAGCACGAAGGCGATGGCCAGCATCAGGAGGAACGGCAGCCATTCCTGCGTCAGGAAGAACGCAATGCCAAAGCCGACCATCGCCACGGCCAGCGCCAGGTTCAGCATGTGCTGCCCCGCGAACACCACCGGCGCGCCCTGGAACAGGCGGAACTTGTAGCGCCCGGCCAGCTTGCCGAAAGCGATCACTGAACCCGAGAACGTGATGGCGCCGACGAAGCAGCCGATGAACAGTTCGATGCGGTTGCCCGTCGGAATCTCATGCGAGCCCGCCGGCGCGATGCCGAAGGCCGACGGTTCGGCCACCGCAGCCACCGCGATGAACACCGCCGCGAGACCGATCAGCGAGTGCATGGCCGCGACCAGCTCGGGCATCTTGGTCATCTCGACCTTCTTCGCCACATAGGCGCCGATGCCGCCGCCCACAACTAGCGCGCCGAAGATCAGCGCCAGGCCCGACTCGACCGAGGACTGAGCCGTGCCGGCCGCGAGGAACTCGTTCTTGAGCTTGATGATCAGCGCCAGCGTCGTGACCACGGCAATGGCCATGCCGATCATGCCGAAGGCATTGCCCTTGCGGGCCGAAGCCGGGTGCGAAAGCCCCTTGAGCGCCTGGATGAAGCAGACCGAGGCGATCAGGTAGAGTAGGGTGACAAGGTTCATGCTGACGAGTTCGGTCATCACGCAGCCTCCTTGGCACTGGCCTTGGCCTTCGGCTCTTTCTTCTTGAACATCTCCAGCATGCGCTGGGTCACCAGGAAGCCGCCGAACACGTTGACGGCGGCCAGCGCCACGGCCAGCGTGCCCATCACGCGGCCGGTCGCGTCTTCGGTCAGGCCGGCGGCCAGCATGGCGCCGACGATGACGATGGCCGAGATCGCGTTGGTCACCGCCATTAGCGGAGTGTGCAGGGCTGGCGTGACCGTCCAGACCACGTGGTAGCCGACGTAGATCGCCAGCACGAAGATGATCAGGTTGATCACCGTGTGATTGATCATTTCCATTGAGGTTTCCTAATTTCCTCTTGTTTGCTCCCCCTCCATTCCTGCGCGAGGCGGGAGGCCACTGCGTCGATTAGCTGGCCAGTGCAGCTTCTTCCTGCCCAGTCATCAAACAAGCCGCCACGATGTCATCCTGCTTGTCAATTACGAGCTTGCCCTCCTTGTCGATGATCAACTTCAGGAAATCGAGCACATTTCGCGCATACAGCGCCGACGCATCGGCAGCAACCATTGAAGGGAGGTTGGTGTAGCCAACGAGGGTTACGCCGTGCCGCTCGACCACTTCATCTGCCACCGTCAACGGGCAGTTGCCACCCTGCGCGGCAGCCAGGTCCACGACCACCGAGCCCGGCTTCATCTGCTGCACGGTGGCTTCCTGCAGCAGCACCGGCGCCTTGCGGCCGGGAATCAGCGCGGTGGTGATGACGATGTCGGCTTCGATGGCACGTCGGTGAACCAGTTCGGCCTGGCGGCGCATCCAGTCGGGCGGCATGGGGCGGGCATAGCCGCCGACGCCCTGCGCGATCTCGCGTTCTTCATCGGTGACGAATGGCACGTCCAGGAACTTGCCGCCGAGAGATTCGATCTGCTCCTTGACGGACGGACGCACGTCCGAAGCCTCGATCACCGCGCCCAGGCGCTTGGCCGTGGCGATGGCTTGCAGGCCGGCCACGCCTGCTCCCAGGATCAGCACGCGTGCGGCCTTCACGGTGCCGGCGGCGGTCATTAGCATCGGCATGAAGCGCTGATAGTGGTGCGCGGCCACCAGCACGGCCTTGTAGCCGGCGATATTGGCCTGCGACGACAGCACGTCCATGCTCTGTGCACGCGAGGTGCGCGGCGCGGCTTCCAGCGAGAAGGCGGTGATGCCGGCGGCCGCCATGCGTGCCTTGTTCTCGGTGTCGAAGGGATTGAGCATGCCGACCAGCGCGGTGCCGGGCTTCATCGCGGCCAGTTCCGCAGGCTCCGGGCCACGCACCTTCAGCACCAGCGCGGCGCCGAACGCGTCGGCGGCGGTGCCGATGCGGGCGCCGACGGCCTCATAGTCGGCGTCGGGCAGGCTAGCACGCGTGCCGGCACCGCTTTGCACGATGACGTGGTGGCCTTGGGCGATGTATTTCTTGACGATCTCCGGTGTCGCGGCAACACGTGCCTCTCCCGGCCGGATCTCAGTCGGGATTCCGATCTGCATGGCGATTCTCCATATGTCCCCGTGGCGCCAATAGCCAGTCGTGCAGTGGCCGCCTCGGATCAGGGGGGCGTGCCAGGCTGTCTGCCCGGCACGAGGTCAAGCGGGGCGCATTACGCGGGGATTTCGCCTTCCAGCGTCAACCGGCTGAGCACATACTCGGCGGGGCCGTAGTCGTGCACCGCGTAGCATGGTGCTGCGGTTGTCCCACATCAGCGCATTGACTTCCTGCCACATGTGGCGGCAAACGTTTTCCGACGTGGTGGAGTGCTCGCCCAGGAAGTCGAGCAGTGGACGGCTCTCGGTTCCGTTATGTGCTCTATGCACACGGCGTTGTCTGGGTGACCCATCTACCGCGACTTGCGGCCCGCTGCCGGATGCGTGCTGGAGCAGCTGGACGTGTATCTCAGAACCTCGACAATGCGCTGCATGGTGGACGACAGGCGCTCCTAAGCGGAGTACTTGTTGCACCACATCTTGTCGCCGTCCGTCGTGAGGACGACGCTCGACAGAATGGAGATCTTCAGCGGCATCGACGCCGACTCCCGCCAGAGTAAAGGTCGCCAAAGGGCTAAATAAAATCGCTGGATTCTCCATGGCATGGCTCCCGTCTTCACAACTTGCCATTGATGCGAGCGGCGTCCCGCGTGGGGTTGACTGTCAGCAGGGCAATCACGGCGCATACCAGCGATAGCGCGCCGAAGATCTGGAAGGCCAGTGTGAAGCCGGCGGCGGCCGATGACGCGTCGACAAGCCTGCCTGTTAGGTAGGGCCCGAGCCCGCCCGCAAGTGACATCATGGCCAGGAAGACGCCCAGCGTACCTGCCATCTGCCGCGGCGGAGCGATCTGCGAGATCGCGGCGTTCAGAAGGGGGAAGACGATCGTTCCCATACCGTACCCGACGGAGACAACCAGTACAGCGAGCGCGGGGTCCTTGACGTAGGGAAGTGCGACCAGAGCCACGCCGCAGAGCAGCAGACCGATGGCGGGCAGCACACCGCGCAAGATGCGCGTACTTGCGCGCCGAGCGATCAACCGGTCACTGACCAGCGTCGACAGCAACATGGCGATCAGCGCGGCGATGCTGGGAAACCCGAACATGGCCCCTGCCTGCAGCCTGGAGTAGCCAAGACCCATTTCGAAATACGATGGCAGCCAGGTCAGCATCATCGTTAGCACGGCATACATGGCAAACACCGCCGCGAGGGCACCGAGGAAGGTGGGAGTGCAGAAGATCACAGTCCAGCGGACCCCGGGTTGTTGCACTTTGTCGCCAACTCCGGGGCGTTTTCCTTCGCGCTGCTCACCATACGGACCATCACGCCAGGTGAAAAGCCAGATGGCACACCACACCACGCCGACGGCGGCGAGTACCAGGAAGGCGGCCCGCCAACCCCAGGCCACAATGACAACGGTCAGCGCTGGCGCCAGGACGATCTTGGCGATGGATATAGCCCCTGCGACGAATGCTCCGGGCAGACCCCGCTTCTCCACGGGATGCCACGAATACACCCCGGTGTAGATAAGCGCGCTGGCCGGTCCTTCGCTCAACCCCAGCGCGATGCGGCTGATCAGCAATACGCCGAAATTCGCAACCAGCAGCAGCGGAAGCATGCAGGCTGCCCACACGACAGCCAGCACAACCAGCGAGTAGCGCACTGGAATCCAGTGATTGACGGGGCCTGCGAGGAAACCGCCGATCGCATAGGAGAGAAAAAAGGCGCTTCCGACCAGGCCGATCTGAGACGCGGTGAGATGAAGCTCCTTTGCGAGGGGTTGGGCAACAAGCCCCAGCACGGCCTTGTCCGCCGCGTTGATGACGAAGAGAAAAACCAGCAGCGCAGTAAAACCCCACGCCTGGGCCCGGGACTCCTGCTGCTCACGACCTGCGGAGGTCGGCACTACGCTTGCGTTGACTGCAGTCATGTCATGGATCCTTTCCAGCCAGTTGGGACGACGCCTGGCGCCGCCCGCCGGCCCGATCATCGAGGTTGGAGGACGAGGATGGAACGTGCCTGATCGGAGGTTGCCACTTTCCCGCCGATGCTTTTGATGGTGCTGGCAGCGTGTTTGACCAGATCCGCGTTGCCTGCCGCGAGTTCCCCCGGCGTCACTGGCACCGCGGGGTTCAGCCGCGGCGAGTCTTCGGTTCCCGTCAGTGCGCAAGTGATGATTGTCTTTTCCATCGAATACTTGGTCAGGGATGAATGTTTGCACTGTGGCGAATGGGGTCGCACTGCGGCCTCGCGCCTTGAGCGGACGTTGTCCGCTAGGTGTCCTGATCACTTTGGGCCCTGGCAGGTAGAGCACCGTCATGCCAGGGCGAGCGACAAATTATAACGCTGTTAATATTGGAGTCAATAAAAATCCCAACGTTATATATGCATGTCATGCGTATTCGACTTATCACTCACAACCGAAACTTAACGGTGTTACCGGCTTGCTGCGCACGGGGCACGCGCGCATTGCCCCCTCTGAACCCAGTCACAACGCAGGCCGCAGCAGGGATGGGGCGCGGCCTATTCGGAGGCAGCCTGGTGCGGCAGCACTGATGATCTGGGCCGCGCAGCCGCCGTAGACCATGAGGGAAGGGGGCCCGGACAGTGCCTTGATGCTGGGGTAGGAGACCGGGCCAAAACGGGGGCTGACGACCTGGACCTCAACTGAGAGGCCAATGAGGCACCTACAATGCGCGCATGACTTCTGATCCTGGGCCGGCGATCTCCGTCCTTCAACTTCGCATTGCTCTGCGCGGCCTGAGCCCGCGGTCTGGCGTCGCGTGCTCGTTCCAGAGCATGGGACGCTCGGGCAATTGCATCATGTCATCCAGGTCGTCATGGGCCGGGCCGACGAACATCTGCACACGTTCAGCATTCGTGGCAAGCGTTACGGCGAAGCTCATGAGGGCGTCTTGCAGTTCTGCACAGTCGCAAACGAACTGCCGCTGACCGCGTTTCATCTCCGCGAACACGAAGGCTTTGTCTACGTGTATGACTTCAACGCGTGGTGGCGCCACGAGATACGGATGGAGCGGCGTATGCTGCGGCAACGGCCTGGCCAGTTGCCCCGTTGCGTGGCGGGTTGCGGGCCTTGCCCACCCGAGGACATTGGCGGGATCGAGAGGTATCTGGAGGCAAGGGACGAACACAGTGAATATGAATTCCTCGAGTGGATCGAGTCGCTGCGCGAGCGGCCTATCGTGTTGGAAGACCTACGCGACGAGGTCGACCGGTGGCTGACTTGGCTGGATCGTCGCTTTGACCGTCAGACCGTCAATGATCGGTTGCGAGAGTTCGAGGGGTAGACTGGTCGCCGCAGCTTCCACGGGAGGAGGGCGGCCATGCGTATCAGCTTGTAAGTCGTAGTGCAGGACGATGGAGGCGTGCCAGCCACCGTCACCGAAATCGCCCAGTTCGAGAGAGACCGCCTCGATGTGGGCTCGCTGGGGCTGCACCTAGCGGAGGCGAAATCATTGCTGGGTCGGCTGCAGCGCACGATGGTTGCGGCACAGGTTGCCGAGGCAGTTGCCCGGACCAGCGTGTGTCCCACGTGCGGGGCGCAGTTGGCTTGCAAGGGCCACCATCACCTGGTATTTCGTAGCGCGTTCGGGCGACTGTCGATCGACAGTCCCAGGCTGTACCCCTGCCGGCGGTGCCAAGGCGACGCCCCCACCTTCAGGCCGGTCGCCAACTGCTTGCCCGAGCGGGTCAGCCCAGAACTGCAGTATCTCGAGGTCAAGTTTGCAGCGTTGATGTCGTATGGCCTGACCATCAACGTTCTGCAAGAGGTATTGCCGCTGGAGCATGTGCTGGCAGCCAGCTCAATCCGGCGCCAGGTCACCACGCTCGGTCGCCGACTAGAAGCGGAACAGGCCACCGACGCCCGGCAGCAGGCGGAGGTGGCGAGCGTCCGCTCGCCTCAGATCGCCGAGCCCAGTCCGATCCGCGCGGTCGGCACTGATGGCGGCTACCTGCGGCGGGCTGGCCACCGGCGCCGCCAGGATGGCTGATTTGAAGTGATCGTCGGGAAGTCCCTACGGGATCAAGATGCCGGCCATAGCTTTGGCTACGTGCACAAGCTGGAGCGCCGACCGGCCGATCGTATGTGGAACTTCCTGCAACAAGAAGGTGTGCAACCCAGTCAGCCGGTCACCTTCTTGTCGGACGGCGGGGATACCGTACGGTTTGCCCAGCTCGGCTTTGGTGACCGCGGTGACTACGTTCTCGATTGGTTCCACATCGCCATGCGGGTACAGAATCTCGAGCAGATGAGAGACCGCGCCAAAACGGGGGCCGACTAAGCGGCAAGGCGGTGGTTTTCGTCCCGGGCGATGGACGGATACCATCGTTCAACGTAAGACCGGAGCTGGTTATTGAGTACGGCAGTCCTGATTTGCAGCAGATTGTGCGCGTTCCGAGGCCGCCAGGCCATCTGCTGCCGTTTGACGAACCGCTTGCTGACCACCTGATTGACGGCCGACTCGACAAAACCTGATGCAATGGACTCCCCATGCCGATAGCGGTCACCGTAGTTAACGATGAAGTGTCGGTTGTTGTCGAGGTAGACAATGAACTCCTCGAGCTGATCAAGGGCCGGCCGGCACATAGCGATGGCCCCAGCAATACCGCATTGATCAAGACACTGCATGGCGCCAAGTGGCACTTGTGGCACGGCTGCCCCTTTCCAGCGTTGCGCCGCCGGGAAAGCCTGAGCTGGGATCTGGACCCTGAGGCCAGCCCCGAGGAGGGCAAACTTCTCGGCAAGCTGATCCGGCGTGCGGATCGCCGGATGGCCCGCGACGCGGGGTGCGCCGAACTGGCGCATCGGTTGGGCGGCAGGCACGCTGCGATGAAGCCCGGCGTCGTCGGTCGCACGCTCGGCTGGAGGCTCGCATCGCCAGCCGGCGTCCGTCCTGCCGTGCGCGTCGTGGCCACAGCCCGCTCCAACCGCGCGCGCCGGGGCTGCCTCGGGTTGAACGGACGGTCTCCGGTCGGGCACCAACAGACGGTCGCGTTCGACGGCCCCCCGCGTTGGGCTCAGGGACGGTGTGCGAGAATACGCCGCGGCCAAAAGCGGGACTCGCTCCGGTCGCGACAACACAATGCGGAGACGAGATTGTCCAAAGAGCTACTGGTCGGCCTGGTAACGATGATACTGGCAACCTCGGCGCTGGCCGGCGAGCGCTACATAGAAGTTTGGAACCCACCGGAGGTGCGCCGTTCGGCCGCGAAACCCCCAAAGCCATCGGCACGCAAACCGAAGAAAAGTCGTGTGGGTCCTCTTGCAACCGGCCGGACGCGTCGAGTGGCGGAAGTATCAACGTTACGGCCGGCCACAGCGGCAAGGCCGGGCAAGCCGACATTCAACGACATTCCGCGGCAGATGACGCCAGAGGGCAACGTGCTTCGTGTGGCAGGCGGCCAGTCTAGAGTTGACATCGGGCGCTGATGCATTTGATACGGTCGCGCCCCCAAATTCTTTGTGAGTCAATCACTTGCGAAAGGATCGACATTTTCGATAGAAGGGACCTGGTCAGCCTTGCTGCGAGCGGCCGAGGGAAGCCGACGAGACCTTCCAGTCTCTCTATTACGCCGAGCCCGAGGACGTCGAATACGACGAGTCGGTAGAAAGGTCCCGAAGTCGTACGGCGTTAATTGGGCGCGAGAATTCGTAAGGAAGGATTGGCGCAGGCGAGAAGCGAACGACACGCAAGAGACAAGGTCTCACCGTCCATGGGATTAGGAAGCGTCTGCACCTGCAGTGACTTCAATGAAGGAGAACGAATTGGCCCCAGAGCAAGTGGTTGAACCCCTTGTCGCGAGCAATGCGACGGACGGATTTGGTCAGATGGAGCTTCCCATCGCTGAGGCGATGCGCGACGCGGGTCCCGTCATTGGTGAATCCAGTGGTGCATGCGTCGGTGGTGGCAGCGTTGACACTCAGGCCCGACGCTTGGACTTCTGGTCGACAAGCCGGGATAGCGGCCCGACGGCGACCGTGTCATATCGGCGCCGGCGGCCTTACGCAGCCCCGGACGCTTCAACGGAAGAGGTGGCATCGGAAGAATCGCTGGAAGCCGCCGCCTCGGAAGCGTTGACTGAATCTGACGCGCCGGAAGCGCCCATTGAAGCCATGCCCTCGGAAGCGACCACTGAAGCCGTGGCCGAAGCTCCGGTTGAAGTCCTGGCCACGGAAGAACCGATGGAAGCTGCCGTCCAGGACGAACTGACCGAAACGGCCGCCCCGGTCGCACCGCTTTACGCCCCAGCTCCGGAAGCTGCGCCTGAAAAGACGCGGGCCCCGAAGCGCGGTCGGAAGCCGAAAGCGCTCACCGAAACTGCCGCTCCGGAAGCCGTGCCGGAAGGGAGGCGAACCCCGAAGCGCGGTCGGAAGCCGAAAACCCGAGCCGAAGTTGCCGCTCCGGAAGTCACGACTAAAGAGACTCCAACCCGGAAGCGCGGGCCGAAGCAGATAACACTGCCTGGAGTGGAGGCTCCCCCGGAAGCGCCGACTAAGAAGACGCAAACCCGGAAGCCGCGACAGGGGCAAAAAGCGCCTACCGCAACCGAAAGCCCGTCCCAATCCTCACTGCTCGCTCAACTGGCATCTGTCAATGCGCAACTTGAGCAGTTGCGAGCCGCGGAAGTGCCAAAGGTCGTGAAGGAGATTCAGCAGTTGATGCAGGAGTACGACCTCAGCATTGAGGACATTGCGGGCAAGCCCAGTGTTAAGCCCGCTGCCCGCGCTGTTCCGAGCAAGACGAAGGCCGCGCCGCCTCCGAGGTACCGCAACCCCAAGACGGGCCAGACCTGGTCGGGGCGCGGTAGGGCTCCCGCGTGGATTGGCAAGAAGCCCGAGCGTTTCCTAATCGAACTCTTGTACTGAACGACAGGTTGGCGGGCGCGGCCGGTCCGCCCCCATTCTGACTAGCAAACTCGACAGGTGCTTTATGGCGCGCCTGTTGGGTCGCCACGTAGGTCTCCCTTTGTTTTCGATGCAATTTTCCGGGGTAGCAGGCCCAAGCATTCATGCGGGTTTTCGGCTGGTGCCAACAAGAAATCCACATAAAATCAAATCCACAGATACCGATCGCAGCATGGACTTGACGGTAGGGGAAGGGCGGTCAGCCTCCTAAAAGCCGAGTCGGAGTCGACGAACGGATGACGCCAAGTGCTCGCCGGAGGGCGAGATGTATGCCGCCTGGAGCGGCTATCGCGGACCCAGAGGTATCAGGTCTTCTGTACAGACCGCTGAGCCGCTTTCAACGCAAAATGGTTATGCCGTACGCCACTGCGACGGCGAGTCCGACTGGAACGCCGCGGTGGGCATGAGCCGATGCGCATAGCGCGCGATGGGAAACTCAAAAGTGCCCCGCAGATTGATCCCCTCGAGATGGGTGGGACCGATATGCCGAAGGTCCTCAGATCGAGTCGTCTCGCTGCTGATCCTCTCGAAGATGTCCCAGCCGCGTTGCATGTGCATCGTATTCCAAGCCATGACTGAATTGGATAGCAAGGTCAAGGCCGATGACACTGCCGCCAGCGACGCGTCATGGCGCGCCAACTCGATCGGTATCTTGCCGGAATGGATCGCCCGCTGGAGAATGTGCACCGCTTCTCCGCGGTTCAGCACGTGCTGCATCTCATGGCGAAATGCGGTATTCGTAAAATAGTCGATCAGGAAGATCGTACGAAACAACCGTCCGAGGTGCATGCCGGCCTCATAGACTGCCTGTCCGCGCGCCGCCACCCCAAAGCGCGAGAGTGCCTGAACTGCAGTGCATTGCCCGCTTTGCACGGACGCCGCAATCCGCACCAGCTCGTCCCAGGCGGACTCAATGAGGCTCAATCGAACATCTGCATCGATGACGGCAGCCAGTTCGCCAGGCACATTATGATGCCTGGGAATATGCAGACGTCTGTCGCGCAGGTGGGACAGTCGCGGACAGAGATCGAAGCCCAACAGCCGTGACAGACTCATCGCGAAATCTGTGAAGCCGTGCGTATCCATCGCAAGTTGCGCTACGTCTTCCGAGCCGCCTTGTCGGATCACGCCCTCAATCGCTGCGCCGGCCTGGCGCTCATTCGGCAAAATTGGCTGATCATAGAAGATGCCCCATCGATCGCGAACGTGAGTGTACATCCCGATTGATGCTGTCCGCCGGCGCGGGTCAGCCCGCGCTTTCCAAACCGGCGTCTTCTTGTCCTCGCTCCCTTACAGCGACAGAGCCCGGATGTATTGGGTCTGGGTCTGATCCGCAAGCTTGCGCATCCGCATGTCTTCGATCATGCGCTGGCGTAGCGGGCTGATGGTAGGCGTCGCGACTGACATGGCTGTGCTCCTGTCGAGGCTCGAGGCGAATTGCCTCGGTCCTCAACATAGGAAACAGCGCTGGCGGTTGAGTCACTTCGCGCTTGGCCGGAGGGTTACCGCGCGAGCGGTTTAGTCCCCTGGCCTGGAAGCGACTTCCGTCAGCCGCAAGGCGGTCGGCCCTTGCCGACTGGACCAAGGCGCGGCGATAAGGTTCGATAACGTTGTCCCCACGCGCCGGATGAAGCGAGGAAGTCGGGCCAGACCGATCCGGGCCTTACCGGCTGCCCTTATGCGGATGAAGTGCTGCTGCCAGCACTACGTACGCTAGGCCGATTTGTCGACCAGGAAAGTCTGTAGCCCTCTTGCCCGCGCCAGACAGCGCACGCAGAGCGCTGACATTGACCGTGCTTGCGCGTATTGGCAAGACTGGCAACGGAGGGCTAACTAATGAAAGATCGACACCACGATGACGCGATGGCCGAAATGTTCCGCGAGGCCACTGCTGATTTTGCAGCAGGTTGGGGGGCGATTGCCCGGGTTCCGAGGGCGGAGACACGTTACGTAAACCGCGATGCGCTCTACGACTTCCACCCCATCTCGATCTGGGACGATCCGGCAGACGATGAAGCGAATGTACGGTGGGCGCGTGAAGCGTGGGACGCTATCCGGCCGTTCTCGACGGGCGGGGTTTATGCGAATAATCTGGGCGATGAGGGAGAGGACAGAGTAGGGGCCGCCTATGGGGGAGAACTACCAAAGGCTCGTCGAGATCAAGAACAAATATGACCCGGCCAACTTTTTTCGTCTGAACCAAAATGTTCGGCCCGGGCCGATGGCTTAAAGAATCTCTGACGGCGGCGGTGGCCATCCTGGCGTGCCGCCGCCTGCCACGTAACGCCCGGCAATGGCGAACCACAAATGGTGCTTTCGTTCCGATTTGAAGGCCTGAAAGGGCAGGCGAGCGATAAACAGAGATAGGTCCTGTTCGAGCGGCGCAATGGGTCGGCCAGAGACAGTGAGCAGCCGGCGAGGAGCGACCCAGCGAAATCGCGCTTAAAGTTTGTACTGAAGCCAGCCGCGTAGAGTCGGACGGATCCGCTCTGCCAACTCATTCCGGTGGCGACCACCACGCGGAAGTCCGCGCGCGTGCGCTCGGAACCCCCGGTCAACAGAAGAATCTATATTGACGGCCCGGCCAAGCGAGATTGCGTCGCCACAAACGCGACCAGATGATAATTACACGGCACATGCGGCGGCATCGTCCCGACCGCGCCTCGCGGCGCGTCAAACGGCCGTGCGCTTTTGATTGACGTCATGCTCCACCGATTCCGCCAGTTGTCCGTTTTGTGCGCGATTGCCACCGTCTCGTCGGCATGCAGTTTGAGTTCGGCGCCGGCGCCGACGCCGCTCTATCAGCAGGAGCAGTTCGACACAGCGACAAGCCCATACGCGCGCACGTTCAAGGCCAATTCCGACGCGACTTGTGAAGCCGCGCGCCGGGCGCTGCTGAGCCAGGGTTATGTGTCGAGTTCGCCCCATCCCGATACGATCGATGGCAGCAAGAATTTCCAACCGAGCAACGACACGCACGTCGTGATCGCCTTTCACGTCGTCTGCGCGGACGCGAACGCAGATGGCACGTCGAGCACCGCCTATGTGAACGCGGTACAAGACCGCTACGCGCTGAAGAAGACCAGCACGTCGGCCAGCGTCGGCCTGAGCGTGCTCGGCTCGCTGTCATTGCCGATCGGCTCGGGCAGCGACTCGATGGTCAAAATTGCGAGCGAGACAATTCCGGCCGGCGTGTTCTACGAGCGCTTCTTCAATCTGGTCGACCATTTTCTGAAGGTCGATCCGGTACGGCGCGACCGTGCGACGGTGAAGGCCGCGGAGAAGGCGCATGTTGCGCCGCTGCCCGAGCCCGCGCCGACGCATCCGGGCGAGCCGATGAAGATGACGACGCCCGCCGGGCCGACGCCGCCCGCCCCGCCCGTTCCGGTGCAGCCGCCCGCTGTAGCACCTGCACTGGAACCGGCACCGGTTCCAGCGGCGCCGTCGCCTTCGCCGACGTCGAGGGCGCCTAATGGATCACCGGCCACTGCAGCACCCGCGGCGAAACTCGACGCTACAGCGCCGATGGCCGGGTCCGCACCAGTTGCACCAGCCACACCGTTTGCACCGTCCGCGCCACCTGCCACGGGCGTGAGCGGCACGAACTGAGCGCAGGCCGTGAAGCGCCGCTCGACAACCTTTTTCTTGTAGCCGAGGTGTAGCTGGAAGCGCACCTGGACAAGACAGGAGATAACCCCGTGGTACGGGACGTGCATACGGATCTTGTAAGCTGTCTTGCCGCTACCGGACCCTGCATATACGGTGAGAGAGGGACGGGAAAGACAAACGAGGGAGGTCTGGAACTGGCACCGCAGGTAGTTACAATTTCTGCGGCCACTGGCGGGAGGAAGCAGTCATGATCGAGATCCTGAACGGCTTTCCAGACAACGTCGTCGCGGTCAGCGCCAGCGGCGAGGTTACGCGGGAGGACTACGAGAAGGTGCTGATGCCCGCCGTCGACGCGGCAATCGCACGGCACGACAAGGTACGCATTTACTACGAACTCGGACCCGGCTTCGCCAGGATGGCGGTCGGCGCCATGTGGGATGACTTCAGGCTGGGCGTGACGCGCTACCTTCACTGGGAGGGCATCGCGGTGGTAACGGATCTCGACTGGATCCGTCACGCCGCCGATATCTTTCGATTCCTGGTGCCGGGCCATGTCAGGAGCTTCCAGATGGCCCAGTCCCGCGAGGCACGGGACTGGATCTCCGGTTCGCTCGATACGGCAGGCACGCGCGCTCGCTGAGCGGGGGGCGCATTTCACCTCTAGGATGCTGTTGAACTTGTCCGTCTGGGTCAGGAGGCCGGTGTCCGGGAGCACGAGAACGGGCCCCCGCCGCCTGCGTTTGCCAGGCGGATGCCGTGCGTTCACCGCTGGAGCTCATCGCGCTGAACTGCTGCGTCAGGTAAGTGCCGGTGTTTTTCACCTGCTCCATGATTACGTCCAGCTGTGTGAACTGCGCGCGATAGTTGGCGATCCTATCGTTGACACGCCTGGCGTTGCCATGAAGTCATACGTGGCTTTATTGCCGGCCTTAGAGGCGACTGGAGGTGTCTTTCCGGCAACGCAATCTCTACTGCCAGTTCGCATTGATCGGTTTGCGAGCTGAAGAAATGGCAGCCTTGGAGGCGCAATGAAGCTTGCCAGCACATCACGCACGGAGCAAAAATTGGGGCCATCAATGGTGACCGCGAGTCGCACATCCATGGACGAACCCGCCAAGCTCAACGCCGATTCGCTGGGCATCGTCGAATCGGTGATCATGGGCATCGCCGGCACCGCGCCCGCCTACAGCATCGAGATCACGACTTCCACAATCATCGGGACGGCTGGCACGTTGTCACCGGCAAGTATCCTGGTGTGCGGGCTCATCATGTTCGGCATCGCGTACGCGTTTATCAACATGAATCGTGCGCTGGCGAGCGCCGGTACCTCCTATTCGTGGGTGAGCATGGTATTCGGGCGTGCGCTCGGCTTCTTTGCCGGCTGGGCGCTTCTCGTACTGTGCTGCGTGTTCATGGTTTCCGCCATGATTCCGGCGGCAAATGCCACGCTACTCATCTTTGATCGACCAATGATGAATAACGTGCACTACGTGACGCTGATCGCCGCCGCGTGGCTCACGTTTGTCAGCGCGGTGGTCGTCAAGGGCATCAAGCTCACCAGCTACGTGCAGGTGCTAATGACGATCATCGAGGGCGTCATCCTGCTCGCGATCATTGTCGCGAGCTTCTTCACGTTCACACCTGCGCCGCAACACCCGTTCTCACTGGTCTGGTTCTGGCCCTTCGCGTTCTCGCCCGAGCTGTTCGCCAACGGCGCATTGGTGGCAATCTTCTTTTTCTACGGCTGGGACGTGACCATGAACCTCAGTGAGGAGACGCGAGACTCGAACCACATCCCGGGTCGCGCCGCGTTTTGGTCGATGGTATTCTTGATGGTGTTCTTCCTCGTCTTCATCGTCATCACGCTGCTCGGCCTGTCGGATGCCGAGATCCAGCACTACAACACGAACATCATCTTCGCCATCGCGGAGAAGCTCTTCGGGCCGACTTGGGGCTACGTCTCGATCATCGCGGTACTGCTGAGCACGGTGGGAACGGTCGAGACGCAGATGCTGCAGTTCACGCGAACACTCTTTGCCAAGAGCCGCGACGGCGCACTCCACCCTCGCTATGCGCGTCTGCATCCGCGTTGGCGGACGCCACACATTGCTATCTTTTTCATCTGGATCACGGGGCTCGCGCTGCTGTTCGTGTCGTCTTACCTGCCAACCATCAACGTCATCCTGCAGGATTCGATTACAGCCATCGGCTTCCAGATCTGCTTCTACCTTGGGCTGACCGGGCTCGCCTGCGGCTGGTACTACCGCAAAATGCTGGCGCGTGGATTGTGGCTTGCCGTGAGTCACGTTATCTGGCCGGCGGCAAGCGGACTTTTCCTCTTCTTCATCGCGCTTTACAGCATTCCGACCTTCGACTGGGTCACCAATTTCGTCGGTATAGGAGGCATTGCCATCGGTGCCATTCCGCTACTGCTGAACCGCAAGAAGATCTGGGTGACGCCAGCAGCCTGAGCCGGGTCGGTGCAGCGCATTGACCGCAATGGTCACACGAAGCCGCCGCTCGAATGGTCGCATGACGGTGAAGGCAAGCGGCAGTAACTGGCCGGCTACTGACGTTGCCGTTTCGCTATCTCTGGATCGATAAGGCACGATAACCGGGCCTTCCCGGTAGCCCTGTCTGAGGTGCATCCTTATTCCACTTTTCGCTTGGAAATTTGATAACTATTATCAAGAACGGTACACTTCATGACATTCGCCGTGCCCTTGCGCCCAATCCTGTCTGAAGAGGAGCAAATATGATCAGTGCCGACCTTGGACAACAACTCGAGCGCTACGTGACCGAACTTGTCGCTTCGGGCCGCTATGGCTCAAAGAGCGAAGTACTGCGCGAAGGCGTGCGTCTGATTCAAGACCGCGAAGCGCAACTGACGGCGCTGGACGCGGCGCTCGCGCAAAGCCTGGCCGAGGCAGACGCGGGCCGCGGCACCGACGCAGCCACCGTGTTCGACCGCCTCGAGGCCAAATATCGCGCCGCGGCAGGCAGAGCGCCCGGGCGCGGCGCATGATCGTCGTTCGCCTGACGCCGCTGGCCGAGGCCGAACTCGAAGCCATCGCCGACTATATTGCTCGCGACAATCCGCGTCGCGCGCTCTCCTTCGTGCAGGAGTTGCGCGACCGGTGCCTGTCGTTCGCAGACATGCCGCTTGCCTTCCCGCTGGTACCCCGCTATGAGGACCGAGGCATCCGGCACCGCGTACACGGCAACTATCAGATCTTCTACCGCGTGCTGGGCGATCCGCCTGCGCGAATCGACGTACTGCACGTGCTGCACAGCGCCCGCAACTATGCCGCGCTGCTGTTCGACTGACGCCGCCCGACCTGAGTTCGGCGAACAACTCTCCTTGTCACCGGTAACTCGCTTCGCGGAGGTTTATCCGAGCGCGGACGTCGGGCAGCGAAGCGACGCGACCTCAAATGTCTACGCAATGCGTAGACAATCAAAGTGGAGGGCGGTGCGCCATGATTGACTCTGCCTGGATCGCCCAAAGCGCATGCGTTGAACGCATGCCAGATTTGAACATAACGTCCGTAGGGCGATTTTTTGCTGTTTGCTCGATGATTATCTTCGATGTGTGGGGCAGTCCTGGACAGGAGCCGTCGAAGTCGTTCGCCCCTCAATCCGCCGTCGTCGAGCAGGACTTGGAAAGGGGAGCAAAGTCGAAATGGGCGGAGGCGTATATGGCATTGCACGCCCATACTTCTTCGCCGTTCTTGTAGAAGGTGACCCATTTGCCGTCGCTGAGGCAGTGGGCGCCAGGGAAGACTTCGTCATGGCCGTTCGGGCCGTCTAGCGGAAAGGGCGCATGCGGCGTGGCCCAGTAGTGGCCGCCCGGGAGGGGCGCGATCGCTTTTGGGGACATTTTCGTCAGCATCGCAGTGTGGTGTCACGCAACGCGCTCTCCATCACGCCGCGGCGAAACGGAGGCCGTGTCAATCCTGCAACGGCGTGGCATCGTCTTGTGACATCCTCGTGTCGTCTCGCTACCAAATCACCTCCTGCTATCCGGTGCGATTTCCATGGCACGATACCTTCAATTTGTGGCCCACGCCGTCTGCATTGGCGCCATCATTGTGATCGTCGCCGTCGTCTCCCGGCAAGTATATCTGCGCAGCGCCGCGGAAGCCGGCATAGCCGGCGCGGATGAGGAACCTGCGTCAATGATGTTGATCCTCTGCGAGACGATGCACAACCGCCTTCACAACCGGCACAGTTCCGCAGACACTGCGGATGTTGACGAGCAGCCACGCGCGCGTTGTAGGGAGTCTTGAGTTCGGACAATGCCTGATCAGTCCGGCAGTTCACGCGGCTTGCGTGACGCTGGCGGGCTGTTCAATTCTGGAAGCAAGCGTTGATGATTTTTGGCTTGCATCGTCGCCACTTGGATGACCCAAACTCGCGCTGTCGCATAGGCGAGGGTGACCTACCGCTTTGCTGCCACGTGGAAAAAACCTGGCCTCTGGTAAGCGAAGCGCCCTTAGCGAGGGATTTTCGCCAAGCCTGGGCGCGTGCGAGATGCGCTACGGTCACGAGCAATGTGATCTAAGAGGTATATCAGCGTTATCACGCACCCCAAGTCTACAAGCTCTGCGCCGGGGGGATGTATCCCTTTCGATACGCCGACTCTCGCTACGAGCTACAGAAGGTTGGCGTCAGGATTCATGACCATACACCGCCGTATTTTTCTTCGCGCGCGTCTCACCGCCGGCCCCGTCCGATTCGAAGCTGCTCAGCTTCCGATTAGCCGGGCCCGCGCTCGGCGTGCGGCATCCTCTGCGGCAGCGCGCGAGCAGCAACACGCCACGCCCCGTGAGCTAGTTGAGACCGCTGTGGCCCTCGTCAACGACGCGTCCCGTGAGGTCGCGTTGTCCGTCGAGATCCAGCACGAACTGGACGCTGCACTTGGCAGGATCGTTCGCATCTTTGCGATGCCGAATCGTCCGTTCCGCGAGCGTCATTCTGTGGCTGCCGGGGAGCCCGTGGCACATGCCGGCGGGGATGCACATTCCGATCCGCTGCAGGAGGCGCGCGAGCGTGGTCGACTGGCAGCCGCACTGGAGTGGGAACAGCCGGAGAACCTGTCTCTTAAGGACGCCGCGCTTTATGCGGGACGTTCGGACCGCGCCATCAACCAGGACCGCCAGGCGGGTCGCCTCTATGCCCTCGTGCTGCCGGGGGGGCGCGAGCGAGGGTTTCGCTATCCGTCGTGGCAGTTCCACGTCGATTCCGAGCGGCTGGTCGCTGTGCTTGCACCATTCGTGGCTGCGGGAGCGAGCAGTTGGGTTATCCATAATTTTCTGCATCGCCCGCAAGAAGGCCTGGAGGGACGCACGCCGGCGGATTGCATCGCCGACGCAGCGGCCCCGATAGACGCCGTTGTGCGGCTCGTCGACGCGCGGTACCGCGACGAGCAGGGCGCCGCATGACCTTTAGCGCAGAAGAATTGGGTTGTCCGCTGCCGCCAGCCGACCTGGCCGATCGTCGACTTGCCACAAAGATGCTCGATCTCGAGAGGGTAGCGCTCTGGCGGATCCATCGCGCGCACCTGGACCCTATTTACTACAACCGCCGCGCGCCGGGCGTGACCCATTACCGGTTCGATGCGGCAGGCGGCGAGTTCGGCGTCCTCTATGCAGCTCCCAGCTTTGCTGCGTGCATGGCCGAAGCGGTCATCCGGGAGCCCTTCTAGGGACAACGTCTGCCGCTAATGCTCGATGAGCATGAACTGAGCAGCCGATGCGTTTGCAGGCTCGCCGTGGCCGATCGCCGGCCTCTCGTGCTCGCTGATCTTACCGGTGCGCTGACTGCCCTTGGCATGGACGCTCGAGTGTTTTCGGTCACTGACTACCTTGGCCCGAACCTGTGGAGTTCGGCATTGCATGCGGCATTTCCTCGGATCGACGGCTTGTATTTTCAGTCGCGCCTGGCGGGTGAGCCCAGCGTCGCGATCTTCGATGACCGTGCCCCACTGGTGCCCGCAGGCATGCCAACCCCGCTGTCCGACTTTCCCGAATTGGGCCCCTATCTGACGGCCAATCTAATTGGCCTAGCGCCAACCGACGACGATTGGGCGTCGAACGCCTAGCGCGGTCAGGCGACGTACAGCGCGACCCTGGAGCCGGGCGGCGGTCTGACTGGGTCCACGCGGTTTTCGTCACGCAACACCAGGGTTTAGACATAATTGCCGGGTACGGTCGCCGGCGAGAGGTCTTCGTCATCGGGGGGGCAGGGCGGTGCGGCAAGTCGCGGATCTCCGCCCCTCTGTCCGTCGTCTCTTCGCGACCCGTTGCAGCCGCTCCATGAGCGTTGCTTGAGTGGCCGAAGTAAGCCCCTAGCGGTCGTCAAACTCGAAAGGGCCGTTCTCTGGCGCCCGCTATCCCTTCTCTTCAAGCGACTTATGAAATTTGCTTACCAGGAAGTCGATGAAAGCGCGCGCGCTGTCTGATTACGGCGCTGTGAATAGTAGACAAAGAGGTCAGCCGAAGGCAGCTTGAACTGTGGTAAGACGACTCGCAAGCGGCCGCTCTCCAGATACTTTGCCAAGTCCCACTCGGAACGGATCAGGATGCCGTGCCCATCAAGAGCCCAGCCGAGCACAATATCTCCGTCGTTGCTGGACGGGACGCCGCCGACCTTTACGCTTACGTGGGTGTGCAGCACCCTGCGGACCATCGCCGCCGACCCGAAGCACCTCGGCGCCCAGATTGGCGCCACCCTGAGTGCGCCCTGCAGCGCGGTGTGGGGAAGTCCCATTACGAACTCTTTGCCGCCAAAGCGAGCAGAGATGTCGCTTTGGCGAAGTGAGGTTTGTAATGTACGGGCCATTTGCTATGGGGCCATAAGCAGCCTGCGCGGGCGCGGTACGTTTGCTTTGGTTTTATCAGTGTCAGGCTGCTTTGGCCCTGCGCCTGGTTGCTGAGGCACCTTCTTCGATTTGCGCCATAACGCGCTTGCCAGAATCAATCACCTTAGCATCGTGCGTCATCTGATAGCGCACGATCATGCCTTCTATGCAGATCATCGCATCTGCGGCGACGGTGGCAGGTGACTGCAGCCCGAGGCGGCCAGCGAGCTCGGAAATGTACTGCTCCAATGAGCGCTTATGGGATACGGCCTGCTGAAGGTGTCCAGGGTCTCCCGTCGATCCGGCTTCGGCTACCACATTGATGAAGGCGCAGCCACGAAAGTCTTCCTGGGCGAACCACTCACCCAAGGCTTCTGCGAGGACGGCCAGCTCGGCACGCTGCCCAAACCGAGCCTCCACCTCTTTGACAAACCAGCGCATCCAGAACTCGTGACGCCGGTCCAGGACCGCCGCAATGAGTTCGTCCTTGGAAACAAAGTGCCGATAAAGCGACATCTTCGCGACGCCTGACTCGGCAATGATCTTGTCGATCCCCGTGGCACGGAACCCTTCCTGATAGAACAAGCGCACTGCAGTTTCCAAGATCCGGTCGCGTGCGGAAGGCTGTGACATTTCGACCACCTTTTAGGCCAAATCGATGTTTCGAGTATTCCAAACAGACCTGTCTCTGTAAAGGGCACTAGAGACTATGAGTTTCCTTGACAGACAGATCTGTCTCTACTATCTTTTAGATACAGACCTGTCTACCTCAAAATGGGCCCAAGGAGACTGTTATGCGCCATTCCCATCACCAAGTCACCCTCCTTCATCAAGCGTTGCAAGCGGATAAATCGAACCTGGCCACATGGCGCTGGTACAGCGATCTGGTCGACAACCAACGGCTGGCGGTTCGCCTCAATGCAGACCAGTGGGTCGTCGCAATTGACGGTAGCGACTTTGCGTGCGCGGAAGGCCTGTACGCGGCCGTGCGTTGGGCGCACATCATGACGCACTCGGGCGGTTACATCACGTTCGCGGCGTAAGCAAGCGGATTAGGAATCTGCCTGTGCACGGGCTAATCGCGACACTAAGCTTTTGAAAACCCGCAGCACTGCTCTTATCAACCCTTCGCCCGATATCGGGTCTTCATCCACCAACCACAGAGGTGATTTCATGTCGACTAACACTGAACTCCGTCCGCCGCTTCCCCCTTTCACACGCGAATCCGCCATCAAGAAAGTGCGCCTGGCCGAGGATGGCTGGAACACCCGCGACGCTGCCAAAGTGTCCCTCGCGTACAGCCTGGATACTCGATGGCGCAACCGTGCTGAATTCGCAAACGGCCGCGATGAAGCCCGAGCGTTTCTTGAGCGTAAATGGTCGAAGGAGTTGGAGTACCGTCTCATCAAGGAGCTGTGGGCGTTCACGGATAACAGGATCGCCGTACGTTACGCCTACGAATGGCGTGATGATTCAGGCAACTGGTTCCGGTCCTATGGCAATGAGAACTGGGAGTTCGGCGAGGACGGTCTGATGGTGAATCGCTACGCTTGCATCAATGATTTGCCAATCAAGGAAGAAGAGCGGAAGTTCCATTGGCCGCTCGGTCGTCGTCCAGATGATCACCCCGGCTTGTCGGATTTCGGCCTCTAATAGCTAACCGTTTCGCTTCGATTGGACAGGTCGATAGGGCGCCGGGGTCTGCTTCCGGATGTTTGAGCCGTTGCTGACGACGGACTTTTTCATCACTGGAGAGGCGGAGCAGCGCGGACGCCGGCAAGGACCTGCCGCCGCCATCTGGTCGGCTCTTCCCTTCTCCGCCGGTCGGCCGGTCCAATTCTTGTGACTGAAGCCGCGACAAGAGCGGTCGCACGGGTCGGTGTTGCGACCGTCGCCCGCAAGTTAGATGCCAGGTTTTGGCAGACGATCAGGTGGTATACAGGAGATCAGGCTTATGTTGTCGGATCAGCCAATGAAGAGGCGAACGACAGGTTGCTCCCGCAAGACCGCGAGATACTCACGCTTGCCTCGACCAGCGCTTTGATTGCCTTTGTCTTGATGCGCCGGACATCTGGGCTTGCGCCGATTAGCGTCAGACACGCGACTGCCTCGTTCTGAACATCGAGAATCGGCGCGCTCATGGCTGACAGTCCTGGGATGAGAACCGATTCCGCTTCGTCGTATCCGACTCGCCGGATCGTCAAAAGACGCTCAAGCAACTTCACTGGCGGCTGTTCATGGTTCTTCGAAACGGCCAGCTCGATCAGGTCATCCCTGACCTGATCGGGGGTGAAGGCGAGCAGTACGCGACCCGTGGCCGAGTTCGTTAATTGGAATGTCGAGCCCACCGATAGCGTGGTAATGAACGGCACATAGCTTCGCTCCCATCGAACGATGGTGGGGCCGCGATCGCCGAGCACGCACAGCAGGGCGGGCAATCCCGTGCTGGCTACTAGCTGTGGCATCGCTTCGCTGGCGAGGCGCAGATGATCAACACGGGCGAGGGCGGACGCGCCGATGCGTACCGCCGTCGGCCCAAGGTCGTAGAGACCAGTGACTTCATCCTGTACTGCGAGACCGCTTGCCGTTAGGCTCGCGAGATAGCGATGCGCGAGGCTGTTTGGCATGCCGATGGCGCGCGCCAGATCTCGGAGGGGTGTCGCCTTACCCGCCTCGACAAGCGCAAGAAGAACCTCCGTTGCCTTGTCAGCCGACTGAATCCGGCGCCGTCCTCCGCCATTGCCGGCAGCAGTCGGTGGCAGGTCGCCCGCCGGCACCGCCGATGGTTCTGCGATGGTTTTTTTTGCTTTTGTCAAAGCCGTCGATACTCCTCTCGGAAGGGGGCGAACCTCGGATTCCGGGTGCGCGAACGACTTTTGAGTTTATCACGGGCGATGACACGGGCATTCAGCCTGCTCCAGGCAAGCAGATGACGCGCGCGTCGGCATTGCGCAGACGCAGCGGCAGAATGCGCTGATAGTCCGTGGAGGTGTACCAGGCTTCGGCCTGCTCAGGGCTCGCGAACTCCAGAACCACAAACGTCCCCGTTTTGGCGTTGCCCTCGAGGACGTTGGGCGTGCCTCCCCGAATCAGGAACACGCCACCATAGGAATCCAGCGTGGGCTGGACCTTGCTGGCGTACTCATCCCACTCCGCACCGGGCGAATGGATGTCTACTTCGGCAAAGATATAACCTTTCGTCATGTCGTCTCGCGTCAGAAGGATTCGTTGAAGTTCGCTGGCGGGTCGCAAGCCACCGTTCCCATCTTTGCCGGAACCGAGACTTCGAGAAGCTCGAGGTCTGGGGAGATCGCCAGCTCGTTGTGCTTGAGTCCGCCAGGGATCAGGAGCGATTCTCCCGCGCTGACGCGAATATGGCGGCCGTTTTCGAAGACCAGGTCGACCCAGCCGCGCAGTGTGTAAATGAACTGCGAATCGCAGAGGTGATAGTGCCACCCGGTTTGCTGCATTTCGCCCGTTGCAAGAGTTATCTGCGCGCGCATGCGGCCATCCGTGGCAGTCGTCACGCCCAGGTCCCGATACTTGAAGAATGAGCGGCGTCCCGGCACCAGTGGCGCCGTTTCGGGCGTGGCATAGGAAAGCCTTTGCGCAAGCGCTTCGGCGCCGGCAATCGACGTGGTGGAATGAATGTGTTCGGTGGATGAATCCATGGTCTGCTCCTTGGGTGTTGTCGTTGTTAGATTTACTGATTGGCGGGTTACCGACGTGGTGCCCCGCGTACCAGCACGTTGGCGCGTTCTTCCACGCTCTTGATGATCGAAGTGAAATCGTCCTGGCTGCGTCCTTCTTCCATTGCCGTTTGCCAGACGCCCCGGGCCTGCTCTAGAACGCGCGCCGGGACGCCCAGATTGCTGGCCTCTGTGATGGCGAGCTCCACATCCTTTGCGAGGATCGACATGTGTGCCCCGAAGTCGAACGATCCAGGGAGGGCGAAGCGAGCAAGTATGTCTGCTGCCGCGCTCTGGCCGGTGCTGGATTGGATGACGTCGGCCATGGCGTCGGCGTTCAGGCCTGCTTTGGCGCCCATCGCCAACGCCTCCGATGCAACTGCCATGTTGGCGGCCAACATGATGTTGTTCACCAGCTTCATCGCCTGTGCCTGGCCGGGCTGGTTGCCCAGGTTGTGAATCGTCTTCGCGATGCGAGCCAGCGAGGGCATGGCGCACGCAATGTCATGGCTCCCGCCGGCCAGCATGATGGACAGCGTGCCCGCACGCGCGGCGGACGGCCCACCACTGACTGGCGCGTCCACCGTGGCGATATGCTGACGCCGAAGTCTCTGTGCGATGGAGGACACCGCAGTCGGACCGATCGTCGACATCTCGACGTACGTATGCAGCGCGTTGCCGGTCGCCACGCCGTCCTGGCCGAAAATCGCCGCTTCGCACGCCGCCTGGCTTGGCAGGCAGGCCATGACGATGGCGGCGGCATCCGCCACCGAACGCGGACTGGCATGCGCCACCGCGCCAGCGTCCACGAGTCGCGACACGGCTTGCGGGTTGGGGTCGTAGACGTGCAGTCGGCACCCGGGGTGAATAAGCCGCATTGCCATCGCGGCACCCATGTTGCCAAGGCCTAAAAAACCGACGTGGGTAATCTCGTTCACGTTCGTATGTCTCCATATCTGGGTAGATTTCCGCCCACCGCGTCTAGCAGTTGGTGCCGCGCGCGGCGTGCTTCGGGTAACGTTGCAGTGCCGGCCTTCACTCAGATCAACAGTTCGATCAGGAAGGGGCCGTCCTGACGGAAGCTCTGCCTCATGAGGTCGGCGCACTGCTCGAGCGTCGTTGCGCGTGCTGCCTCCACCCCCATGCCGTTGGCAAGCCTGACCCAGTCGAGGTTGGGATTCGACAGATCAAGCATGCTCATGGCCGTGGACCCCGGTGATGCTCCGACGTTCTTGTACTCGCCGATCAGGATGTTGTACTTGCGGTTGGCCAACAAAATCGTCGTACAGGGGAGTCGTTCACGTGCCTGCGTCCAAAGCGACTGAAGCGAATACATCGCCGAGCCGTCAGCCTGCAGGCTGATGACCCGTCTGGAGCCCCCACAGGCCACCGCCGCGCCGGTTGCAACCGGGAGTCCGTCGCCAATGGCACCGCCGGTCAGTGAGAGCCAGTCATGTGGTGCTGCAGCGTGGGTGAATCGGTAGAAGCTGCGGCCATACGAAATGCTTTCGTCCGATACGATCGCGTGCTCCGGCATCAAGGCGGCGATCGTCTGGGCCAGCCCTTCCGGCGTGGGTGCACCGGTAACGATCTCCGGGCAGGGCTGCGCGGGCGGCATATCGACCACTGGAGCGTTCAGCGCCTCCGCCAGCGCGAGCAGGGCCGCTTCGGGATGCTGGTCGACGCGCGACAAATGATGGATCTGGGCTTCGCGCGGATACTGGAGGGACGGCTTGCCGGGGTAGGCGAAGAATCCGACTGGTGGCCTGGCGTTGACCAGGATGATGTGCCGAAACGATGCCATCATCGTGATGGCTTGATCGGTGTTGTAGGGCACCCGCTCGATCGGCAGACGGCCTCGTCCACGCGAGACCCGCCCCATCACGTACTCGTACTTCAGGGTCGCGCCCGTCGCGCTGGCAATGCGCCAGGCGAGCGCCTGCGCTTCGGGCAGCGCGCATTCGCCGCCAAGCAGGATCAGCACGTCATTGCTGTTCTGGCGCAGAATGCGCGCCGCATTATCGACGGCAAATGTATCGATCGATGGCGCTGACGGTACGGGCAATGCGCGCGCGGCAACGCCGCCCGAATCCCAGGACGTATCGGAAGGCAGGATCAGTGTGGCGATCTGTCCAGGCGCGGTGCGCGCAGCGGCTGCCGCCGCGGCCGCATCACGACCGACGTCGGCTGCGGACTGGCTCGTGCGGACCCATGCCGATACTGCGCCCGCAAGCGCGGCCGTATCGGCAGTGAGGGGCGCATCATACGGGCGGTGATAGGTCGCCTGATCTCCCACGATGTTGACGACCGCGCTATTAGCGCGGCGAGCGTTGTGAAGGTTCGCCCAGCCGTTGGCAAGTCCCGGGCCGCAATGCAATAGCGTGCTCGCGGGCTTCCGAGCCATGCGGAAATAGCCGTCGGCCATGCCGGTAATGACGTTCTCCTGCAGCCCCAGCACGCACCGCATACCTGGAATCTGATCCAGGGCCGCGACGAAATGCATTTCGCTGGTGCCGGGATTGGCGAAGCAGGTATCGATGCCCGACTCGAGCAGTGTGGTGACCAGACTTTCGGCGCCATTCATGTTGTGTGTTCTCCGGTTCGATGAAGGTGGGTCGCGTGGGGTCAGCGCGAGCGGGCAGGATCCGTCCAGCCGGAAACCGCCTTGGCTTCAAGAAACTCCTCAATGCCCCAGATCCCGCCTTCGCGGGCACGTCCGGACGCCTTGATGCCACCGAAAGGAGATCCCGGTGCGCGCGGCCTGCCATTCATCTCCACCATGCCTGAACGCAGCCGGCCCGCGACGCGGCGGCATCGTTCGTCATCGGTCGATTGCACGTAATTGGCCAGCCCATACGGCGTATCGTTCGCGATGGCGATCGCCTCTTCCTCGGTGTCGAAAGGAATGATCGAGAGCACAGGGCCGAAGATCTCCTCGCGGGCGATGGTCATCTGGTTGGTCACGTCCGCAAAAACGGTTGGCCGCACGAAGTAGCCACATTCGTGCGCTTCGGGACGCCCGGGGCCGCCTGCAACAAGTCGCGCGCCCTCCGCAATGCCTGTCTCGATCATCTCCCGGACTTTCCTGAATTGCGCCGCCGAGGTCAGCGGGCCGAAGAACTTCCCCGGCGCGTGCGCCGCCTCGGCCGCGAAATTCACAGCGATTTCCCGGGCCTCGTTGACTACGCGCGCATAGACCGAGCGCTCGACCAGCATGCGGGTAGGGGCGTTGCAGCTTTGGCCGGTGTTCTTGAAGCAATGGAGCACTCCGCGTCTGACTGCATCCGCATCCGCGTCGGCAAAGACGAGGTTGGCCCCTTTTCCGCCGAGCTCGAGCACCACTCGCTTGAGCGTTTCGGCTGCGGCCTTTGATATGGCGACGCCGGCACGGGTCGAGCCCGTGAAGCTGATCATGTCGATATCGGGATGGGACGACAGGCGCGCGCCGACTCCCGTCCCGTCCCCGTTCACGAGATTGAACACACCGTTCGGAAAGCCGGCTTCCTCGATGAATTCGGCAAAGAGCATCGAGGAGAGCGGCGCGATCTCGGATGGCTTCAACACGACGGTGCATCCGGCCAGCAATGCGGGCACGACTTTCAGCGTGACCTGATTCATGGGCCAGTTCCACGGGGTGATGAGGCCGGCGACGCCGATCGGCTCCATCAGGATCCGATCGTTGGGTGCATGCGTGCCGAGGGAACGTTCGAACGAGAATGTGCGAAACGCGGTAATGAAGTTCCTCATGTGATACGCGCCGGCGCCGACATGTTCGGCGCGCGCCATGTCTAAGGGCGCGCCCATCTCCAGGCTGATCATCCGCGCCATTTCCACGGCGCGTCTTTCATAGATCTCCAGCAGGTGCTCTACCAGCCGAAGGCGCTCGCCCCGGCTGGTACGAGACCAGCCTGAGAAGGCTTGCCTTGCCGCCTGCACCGCGCGGTCGGCATCGAGCGCATCGCCGACAGATATCACTGCGCAGGGTTGTTCGGTGGATGGGTCGATCACCGTCAGGTCTTGGCGCCGTGCGGGCGTGACCCACTTCCCATCGATATGAAACTGTCTCTTATCAAGCACGTTGTCTCTCGTTGATTTGCGTTGCGGCAGGCCGACCGGCGCAGGGCCGCTGCCAATGAACCGAACGGTAGAACATCGAAATCAGATTGTAAATAGGGTATCGACGTTATCCATAGGATAATTATAGAAAAGGTGGCGCAAGTGGCGCTTCCTCCATAAAATTATCCTATGGATAACCATAGAACCCTATTTACAACATCGAACGCTCCGTCTATGGTTCGTTCCGACGGTCGCTTCCGACCGCAAAGACAACCCAGGAGACAACCACCATGACCCACCGCTTCAGCCCCATTTCTCATTTCCGTTCACGCCGCGCGGTACTGGCGCTGGCTGCCGTCATGCTGGCTGGTGCAGCGTTTCCGGCCGCGAGCCAGAGTCCCGCGTGGCCGGCACGGCCCATCCGCCTAGTGGTCGGTTTCGCTCCAGGCGGCGGAACGGACGTGATGGCGCGTGCGATTGCACAGTTGCTGAATGAAGCACTGGGGCAGACAGTGATCGTCGAAAACAAGCCGGGGGCGAGCGGCAACCTGGCGGTCGGCGAAGTCGTGAGGGCGACGCCGGACGGGTACACGTTTCTGATTGCCCCCACCTCGGTTGAGACGGCCAACCCATATCTGTTCAAGTCGAATCTCGTCCCGTCCCGGGATCTAACGCCCGTCATGGCGATCGGACGCGCCCAGATGTATCTAGTCGCCCGTCCAACGCTTGAGGCCAGGGATGCCAAGCAGTTCATCACTTTGGCGAAGTCGCAACCGAGCAAGATCACCATCGCGTCGGCCGGAACCGGGACGGCACCGCATCTCGCCGCCGAGCTATTCAACCAGAGCATCGGCACGTCGATCACGCAGGTGCCGTACAAAGGCTCCGCCCCTGCGCTGCAGGATGTGATGGCCGGTCAGACGGACGTCGTATTCGACCCGGGGATTGGCTTCCCCCACATCCGAAGTGGCAAGGTCAAGCTGCTGGCAGTGGCGAGCGAGAGCAGGTCGCCGTTCTTTCCGGACGCACCGTCATACGCGGACCTGGGCATCCGCAATGCGAGTCTTGATGTCTGGTTCGGTGTCTGGTCACCGAATAAGGTCCCGGCCGACATCAGCGAGCGCTTTTCTGCGGCGTTAAAGAAGGTATTGGCCTCGCCAGTGCTCAAGCAACGGTTCGCGCAACTCGGCGCCGAACCGGTGCCACTGGACAAGTCAGCTTTCCGAAACCTGCTGACTGACGAGAGCAGGCGGCTGTCAACGCTGATCAAGGAGCGCGGGATCGTCGTCGAGTAAGCACCTCAGCGGCCTCCCACCTCGGATTGTCCCGGACCCCTGCGGCCCGATTCCATATCGGCTTCCAGCAACCGGTCATCCGTGGCCGAATGTTCATCGCGGACTACAGCTTCTCCAGGCGGACCGATGTGTATCGGCTACACGCGTAATGTGGCATTGAACATTTATTCCGCCGCGATCGGCTACACAAACGGCTATTACCTCGGTACAGACAAGGATCACATGTTTGAGGTGGCGGTCGGCGTCAGGCACAAGTTCTGAGCGCGCCGGGAGACCGGCAAGCAAAATAGCGGGTGCCCGTCCACTAGGATGAAGGAATGGAGCCATAACTCGGACATCGACCTGGTTCCTTAACACCCGGAGCTTGCAAGGACGTCTGCGAAGGCTCAGGCGTTTTCTGACGTACGCATCAGTCGGATGTCCGCTCCGGGGAACGAACGTCGCGCAGAAGTAGGCCGGGAGCTTGGGCATGAGGATCTTTTGGATGGCCGCAGCTAAGCGTAGAGACGCCGTTCGGGGCGTGCTGTCGACCGTCGCTTCCTGGCCGGCTACTGCCGTTGCGCTCCCGCCAGACTCGCAAACAAGGGGGGCCGCTGCGCGCGTGTCAGGATGCTCGTGACGCTGGCGTTTCCGGGCCTTGGCAATAGGGCACGATAACGTTGTGCTTATCAAAGCCCGGATGTCCCTTATTCGGTTGGCCCGAAGGTCAGCGGTGAGGGCAGTTGGTCCGTTTCATTCTTTTCCAGTCTCTACGGCGCTAGCGAAGGCATTCCTACCATCATGGCGCGTCGAGTGGAATTTTCAGATAGCGCACGCCGTTGGATTCTGGCGCTGGGAATTCGCCGGCGCGCATGTTGACCTGCACTGAGGGGAGGATCAGCGCGGGCATCGGTAACGTGGCATCCCGCGCCTCGCGCATCGCGACAAATTCCTGCTCAGGGATGCCATCGCACACATGGATGTTGTTCGCGCGCTCGTCCGCTACCGTGGTCACGTAGCGTAGTTCCCGGCCGCCAGGCTTGTAGTCATGGCACATGTAAAGGCTAGTCTCCGGCGGGAGGCTCAGCAACTTGCCAATGGAACGGTAAAGAGTGCCTGCATCGCCGCCCGGAAAGTCGCAGCGGGCGGTGCCATAGTCGGGCATGAATAGTGTGTCGCCGACGAAGGCTGCCATCTCGTGGCCGTCGCTGTCGCTGATCACATAGGTCATGCAGGCCGGTGTGTGGCCGGGCGTGTGCATCGCCCGCGCCTGCAGGCTACCGATGGCAAAGGTATCGCCATCGTTCAGTAGCCGATCGAACTGGCGCCCCTCGCGCGAGAATTCCGGCCCGGCATTGAACAGCTTGCCGAAGACCGTCTGTACTGTGGTGATCTGGTTCCCAATGGCGGTCTGTCCACCGAGTCGCCGCTTTAGATATGGCGCGGCCGAGAGATGGTCGGCATGGACATGAGTTTCCAGAATCCATTGCACGGTCGCGTCCAGTTCCTGCACGCGCGCTACCAGCCGGTCGGCGCTGGTGGTGCGGGTGCGGCCGGACTTCGGGTCGTAGTCGAGCACGCTGTCGATAAGGGCGCATTGCCGGCTTGAGCTATCGAGCAAAATGTAGCTTAGAGTCCCGGTATTGGGGTCGAAGAAGGCGTCGACTTCCATAGAAGACGAGGAATTTTGGGCTGGTGTCATCGTGGGCTTATGATCGGAGCGCCGTGAAATGGCGTCTCCGTGTGCCGGCGCAAAGCCGGCGTTTTCAGCAGTCTGCTTACGTTGAGCGCAAGAGCGGTCAGGGATCTACGCAAGCGCCTTGAACATGTCTTCGACCACCTTCTTGGCGTCGCCGAACACCATCATGGTCTTGTCCATGTAGAACAGCTCGT